>JAHEMN010000142.1 GCA_024643645.1 Chitinophagaceae bacterium
TCCCACCCGACTTTGATGTGATGGAAAAAGTGATAAAAGGAGTTGAAAATTTAAAAGCTACTGAAATGCCCGAAGCAGATGCATTGGTGGTGTTCAGCTGTGCAGGCAGGATACTTTCACTTGGACCTCTAATGAACCAGGAACTGGAAGGGATAAAAAATGTATGGAATGTACCCATGGCAGGTATGTTCAGCAATGCAGAATTGGGAAGAGCAACTGGCGGAAATTTAGAAATGCATAATCTAACAACCTGTACTATCGCACTAAAAGAAAAATAATTTATAATGAATAATTACCAATGGCTAATTATTAAATATGAAAGAGAATATTATTAAAACTAAAAGTTTTGCCTTTGCACTAAGGATAATAAAATTGTATCAATTCCTGCAATCTGAAAAAAGAGAATTTATTCTAAGTAAGCAATTGTTAAGAAGTGGAACTTCTATTGGCGCAATGGTTAGAGAGGCTGAACAGGCAGAAAGTAAAGCTGATTTTATTCATAAGCTGGCTATTGCCCAAAAAGAAGCTAACGAATCAGACTATTGGATAGAGCTGCTCTATCAATCCGGGTATATTGCTGAAAAGCAGTACCAGTCTGTATTTTACAATATCACGGAGATAAGAAAGTTGTTGACCTCAATAATTAAAACATCGAAGACAAATAAAAAATTAACAATTAACCATTAACCATTAACCATTATTCATTGAATACTCAACTTCAGATCATTCTTGACTTTATTCAGCAAAACGAAAAAATAAATGCTGAAGAAAAAGAAATGCTGGTTAAAGCGATTAAAAAAGCAGATAGTGATTTAGCAATCTCAGAATTTAAACTGGAACGTACCGACAAAGTAAAACGTACTACCGCTATTCTTTTGGAAGAAACAATAGCCGAACTCGAATTAAAAAGAAAGGCCATTGAAGAAACAAACGCTGCATTGCAACAATCACTGGATAATTTAAAAGCAGCACAGGCACAATTAATTCAATCAGAAAAAATGGCCAGCCTTGGAGAATTAACTGCAGGTATTGCCCATGAAATTCAGAACCCGTTAAACTTCGTCAATAATTTTTCAGAAGTAAGTAAAGAATTACTCGATGAAATGAAAGAGGAAATTGAAAACGGAAATTATGATGATGTAAAAGAAATAGCCAATGATGTAATTCAAAACCTGGAAAAAATAAATCATCACGGCAAAAGAGCGGATGGTATCGTAAAAGGAATGCTGCAACATAGCCGTACCAGCAGCGGTCAAAAAGAACTCACTGATATTAATGCATTAGCAGATGAGTATTTAAGACTGGCCTATCATGGGTTAAGAGCAAAAGATAAAACATTCAATGCTGCCATGAAAACAGATTATGACGAAAGCATTGGTTTAATAAAAATCATCTCACAGGATATTGGAAGAGTGATACTTAACTTAATTACAAATGCTTTTTATGTTGTTACAGAAAAAAAGAAACAACAACCAGAAGGATATGAACCTGTAGTTAGTGTAACCACAAAAAAGGAAAACGATAAGATCATTATTAGAGTAACTGATAACGGTAGTGGTATGCCGGATACAATAAAAGAAAAGATTTTTCAACCCTTTTTTACCACAAAGCCAACCGGGCAGGGAACAGGGTTGGGGTTGTCTTTAAGTTATGATATCGTAACTAAAGGTCATGGTGGAGAATTAAAAGTAGAAACAAAAGAAGGTGATGGGTCGACTTTTATTATTTCATTACCTGAAAATTAAAAATTAATGAAACTGACTAAAATACAGGAAGAAGAAATACTCGATGTATATGAAGCATATTGGGGTAGTTTATTGAATGTAGATTTAGAAATATATGATGCTGTTCAGGATAAAGACTTCCGCTTTATAGGAACAACAGAAGGCGAAGTGCTTTTCAACAAAAAAGATGCGATTAAATTTTTAAAAGAAACTGCAGATCAGGTAGCTGGCAATATTGACAGGAGAAACAGTAAGATCAAAACTGAATTAATAGATGGACTTGTATTAATTACAGAACAGTTTGATGCATATGTATTAACAGATGATGGGTGGGCTTTTTATGCTAGAACAAGAAGCTCTACATGGATACAAAATAAAGGACAAGGATGGAAATTAATTCAACAACATATTTCTTTTCCTGATGTAAAAACGGAAGAAGGTGAAGCTATTGCATTGGAAAAGATCAGTACAGAGAATTTACAACTGCGGGACGTTATTAAAAGGCGAACTTATGAACTGGAAGAAAAGAACAGGGAACTTGAAATTGAAACTTCTCTGGAAAGGGTCCGTGCCAGGACCATGGCGATGCAAAAAAGTGAAGAACTTGGCGATACGGCAGCTGAACTCTTTAAACAAATAAATCAGTTGGTTCCTGATCTATGGTCATGCGGGCTGGTATTGTGTGAGAAAGACAGGAAAGATGATGAGTGGTGGTTCAGCACAGACAAAGGGTTTACCCGTGGCTTTTATTTACCAAATGTGGGTGATTATGCTCATGCTTCATTGTATAAAGGCTGGTTGAGTGGTGAGGAATTCAGATCGGTTGTATTGGAAGGCAAAAAACTTAACAAACATTACGACTGGCTAAATGGTATAGAAGTATCCCGGAAGATATTTGAAGAAATGGATACAAAAGGAATAGAGCGACCGGCATTTCAGCAATTGGACGCTGCTTATTTTTCAAAAGGATATTTATCCATCATCACAACAGAACCCAGCGATCATAAAGAAATTTTTAAACGCTTTGCAAAAGTATTTGAACAAACCTATACCCGTTTCCTTGATCTTCAGAAAGCCGAAGCTCAGGCAAAGGAAGCAGAGATCCAATTGGCATTGGAACGAGTGAGAGCCAGAACAATGGCCATGCATTCGAGTACTGAACTTGCTGAAGCAGCATCTGTACTTTTTCAACAGATTATCGCATTGGACCTCCAGCCGGTGGCTTGTGCCTTTATTATTGTGGATGAAAAAGCAAAAACCGGTGAAGTATTTATTTCTGCCGATGGAACAGTAATTCCCGATTCATTTGTACTTCCTTATCATGGCGAACCTGCGCAGAATAAAATTTTCAGTTCATGGAAAAAGAGGGAGCCATATACTATTATCGACCTGAAAGGAAAAAAACTGGAAACGCATTTAAATTTTATAGCTAAAAATATGCCTGTCGGGGATATGCTGAAAGCTTCGGGAACAACCCGACCCGATCGCCTGGCCTTGCATATTATCAATTTCCGGAATGGATTTTTGGGGATCAATTATACAGAGCCTAATGAAGGAGTAGTGCCGTTATTGATCCGGTTTGCAAAAGTATTTGAGCAGACCTATACCCGTTTTCTCGACCTGCAGAAAGCAGAAGCACAGGCAAGAGAGTCAAAAATTGAAGCAGCTTTAGAAAAAGTAAGAAGCAGATCACTGGCAATGCACAAAGCTGAAGAATTGGGCGAAGTGGCTACAGTTGTTTTTGAAAAATTGAGAGAGTTGGATCTGCCCGTTGCTGATGGAGTAGCCATCGTCACACATCTTAAAGGGTCAAAGGACCAGATAGAATGGATGGAGAATCCCGGAATGCCAGCTGCAATGAAATTCTTTCAACCTTATTACGAACACCCGATACTAGCTGATTATTGGAATGCTAAAAATGAAGGATTAGATTTTATTGCCCCTAAATATACAGCCAAGCAAAGCAGATCATTTTTCAAACACATTTTTGAACATACCGATTATAAACATACGCCACAGGAAATAAAAGACCATTGTCTTGCTGCAAAGACTTATTCATATTTTGCTGCCTTTCAGAAAAACTCATCCATTTTTATTAATGATTATTCCGGCAGAACACTTACTGAAAAGGAAATTGATATAGTAAAACGGTTTGCAAAAGTATTTGAACAAGCCTATGTACGTTTTCTCGATTTGCAAAAAGCCGAGGCACAGGCAAGAGAAGCACAGATTGAAGCTTCATTGGAAAGAATACGTTCCCGGACCATGGGAATGCAGATGAGCACTGAATTAAAAGAAATTGTTGCTTTACTGTATGAAGAGTGTAACAAATTTGGTTTTGCATCCTTTCTGATTATTCTAAATACAAGAACTGAAAAAGAAGATGGCTTTAATTGGTGGTTATCTACTTCTAAGCAAACTGTGTTTCCGCAGTCTTATTTTATTCCTGATATTGATGAACCGGTTTTCGAGGAGATCAGATCAATATGGAAATCTGGCAAGCCATCCGGACATGTTCACATGTCCGGAAAAGTAAAAGCTGAACATGACCGTAGGTTGTTTTCAGAAACAGGGCTGAAGGAATTACCAGGTCACCTGAAAGAAAAAATGAACAGTGATAAAAGTATTTCTATTTCCATCGCCAATATGAAAAATGGATTTATTGAAGTGGCGGATAAAGATTTTATTTCAGAAGATCAGATGAGCATATTAGTACGGTATGCTAAAGTGTTTGAGCAAACCTATTCCCGTTTCCTTGATCTGCAAAAAGCAGAAGCACAGGCAAGAGAAGCGCAAATTCAATTGGCATTGGAAAGGGTGAGAGCCAGAACAATGGCAATGCAAAAATCAGATGAATTGAAAGAGGTCGTTCAAACTTTGTCAACTGAAATAAGTAAACTTGATTTAATATTTTGTCGGACATTTATTGTTGTTTATGAGCCCGACACATTGGATTCAACCTGGTGGATGTCAAACCCCGAATCAAACGAATCTTTTGGTCTCTTTATCAAGTATCATGAACTTAAGCCTTACCTGGCACACCTTGATGCATGGCGTGAACGCAAAAATGCTTGGAATTATATTCTGGAAGGCGATGATAAAAAACAATGGGACCAGTTCCTTTTTCATGAAACAGATTTATCTACTCTCCCAGAAGGGATTAAAGTAGATATGCAAGGCAAAGAAATGGTATGTTTATCTTGTTCATTCAGCAATTTCGGATATCTCGTACTTGAATCAAATGAACCCATTACGGAAGAGCAATTCGATATTTTATACCGGTTTGCTAAAGTGTTTGATCTTACCTATACCCGTTTCATGGATATTAAAAAAGCTGAAGCACAGGCTAAGGAAGCGGAAATACAACTGGCATTAGAACGAATAAGGGCCAGTACAATGGCGATGAAGATAAGTGATGAACTGCGTGAAGTAGCTATACTGATCAGGAAAGAATTAAAAAGACTTGAATTCCCTGAATTATTTGAATCTGGATATATAAGTATGGATGAAAATGACCAACGGCATAAAGGATGGCTTACAGATTTTGAAGGAAAGGGAATGGATTATTTTGAATTACCTCTTAAGGGAGATTGGGTAATGGATGAGCGATTTGAATCATGGAAAGAACAAAAACCTCTTTTAAAACAGGTTATCGGTGGTCAGCAGTTGATTGATCATGTGCAATTTGCATTGCCCAAAGTAAAATCTTCACAGGTGCGGGAACAGGTTGCAGCACATTTCAGTGATCCAACTTATTTCTATCACAGCTATTTTGATCAAGGGGCAATATGTGTAATTGCAAAGGAGGAGCTAAGTAATGAGCAGGAATCCCTGATACCAAGGTTTTCGAAAGAATTCAAGCAAACCTATACCCGTTTTATTGATCTGCAAAAAGCAGAAGCACAGGCAAAGGAGGCACAGATAGAAGCGGCATTGGAAAGAGTGAGAAGCCGTTCTATGGCGATGCATCATACATCCGAATTGCAGGATGTGATCAATACAGTTCATGAGCAATTGACAAGTTTGAATATTGCAATTTCAGGCGGAGCTTTTATTGGTATCAACGAAGAAAATAAAAATGAGATTGCCTGTTGGGGAGCAGGAGGTACTGCCAATTATGTGGAACGGGTACATATTCCTTTTTTCGACCGGCCCATTTATAAGGATCTTTTAGATGGAATACAAAAAGGCCCGGGATTTTTTACTGAAGAATTCTTATACGAAGAGAAGATGGAGTTTTTTGAACATCTGTTCAAACATCCTCCATATAGTGAATCACCACCGGAACGGAAAAAAGAAGTTATGTCAAGAGAAGGTGGTTATAACCGATCATGCACAGTATCAAAGTTTACAAGTGTTTTCATTATTAATCATCATGGCAGAAAATTTACAGAAGAAGAAAATAAGATCCTGGTCCGCTTTGGAAATGTTTTTGAACAGTCTTATACCAGATTCTTAGATCTGCAAAGAGCAGAAGCACAGGCAAGAGAAGCAGAGATACAGTTGGCTTTGGAAAGAGTAAGGGCCAGAACCATGGCTATGCATAAAAGTGAAGAATTGCAGGATGTTGCTTCATTGTTGTATAAAGAATTTCAGGATTTAGGTGTTACGCCTTTTTTGAATTGCGGGTATGTTGAGGTAGACGAGGAAAACAATACGCAATACGGCTGGATGACAAATCCGGATGGAACTTTTATGGAAAAGTTCCATCTCCCATTAACCGGGGAACCTTCATTTAAGGCCCGGTTTGATGCCTGGAAAAAACAGGAACGCATTTATCACCAGGTGATCGGCGGTGCTGCATTGGTAAAACATATTGAAGTTGCCAGTCAGCATTTTGGATCAGAAGAGGTTGAAAAAATGGTAAAGAGTAAATTCCCTGATCCAACAATTTTTTATTGTGGTAATTTCTCAAATGGATATTTACACCTTGTTACAGGAAATTTGTTGACTTCTGATGAGGAATCTTTGTTTGAACGGTTTACCCGTGCATTTGAAATGACGTATAAGCGCTTCCTTGACCTGCAAAAAGCTGAAGCACAAGCCAGGGAATCACAAATACAATTATCACTGGAAAGAGTAAGAGCAAGGTCAATGGCCATGCAGTCATCTACTGAACTGCATGAAATCTTAGGCATTTTATTCAGTCAATTTGATAATCTTGGCATCAAACCAGTCAATGTATTCTTAAGCCTTTTCAATCGGGAAAACAGAACGCTGACATATAGAGCATCGGGCAAATCAGGTACGAGAATTCCCGGCAAGCAGGTGGTTGAGGTAGATAGTATGGAAGCATTGAAAGCCATTTTTGATAAATGGCTAACCGACAATTCCGATTCCGTGGAAGTAATACATTACCCCAAAGAAGTGTTGCCGCAACTCTTTGGCATTTTCGCCGAAACTTTTGCTGCCATGCCCGAAGAAGATCGCATGGGCCCTGAAGACTTTCCGGATGGTGGCTATTCTATGGCCGGTTATACACCCTTTGGATATTTAGGCTACGACCATCAACGGCAGGCTACAGACGAAGAAAAAGATATACTGTCCCGGTTTTGTGTTGAGTTTACCAGAGTTTACCAACGATTCCTGGATATACAAAAAGCAGAATCACAGGCAAGAGAAGCACAGATTGAAATGGCATTAGAAAGAGTTCGTTCCAGATCGCTTGCCATGCACCATAGCTCTGAAGTAAACGAAGTTGTTGCGATTGTTTCCGATCAGTTGGCAGATCTTGGGTTTCAACTGGACGCATGCCATATTTATACTTTTGAAGATTTACAAGAAGGTCATTACGGATTTCTGGCAGTGCCTTATGCTAAATCTGCACATAAAGTCTTCTTTCCATATGGCGGAGGATTAGAGCAAATTGTTATGGCCCGAAAAAATAATGAGCTAGTAGCAAATCTTAGGTTTGATTTTGAGTTTAAAAATAGATTTTTCCAACATTTTTTTGAACATACTAACCTGAAAGTTCCTCAGGAACGGCAACAATTAATTTATGACGCAAAAGGGATGACCGTTTCTGTTGCACTTTCAAAAATTACCGGGATAGCTGCACTTAGATTTACTTTGGATCCGTACAGTAAAGAAGAGTTGGAAATTCTGCAACGCTTCTCATATGTATTCGAACA
>JAHEMN010000025.1 GCA_024643645.1 Chitinophagaceae bacterium
TTGATGAATTAAAGTTTAATCTTAATTATCAGGACATTAAAGAAAGTCGTCAGCAAAGAGAATATAAAAGATATGATCGGTTTGACAGCAGAAGAGAACATGTAAAAGTTTTTGGATTTATACTTGATGCCAGAAAAGCCTGGGGCAACAATGAAATAAATATTGGATTGGATGGACAATTGAATGATGTAAAATCTGTAGCAGACAGAACCAATCTTACAACAGGTTCTGTGTCAAAACTTGATACCAGGTATCCTGATGGGAAGAATAAAATGAATTATTACGGTATATATGCACAGCATATTTTGAAAATGAAGGAGGGTAAGCTGGTATTGAATGATGGCATACGTTTTCAATTAGTAAAACTGCAATCCACTATTATTGATAATTCTTTTTTTAATTTCCCTTTTACCAAAATCAAACAATCCCCTTTTTCAGTAACAGGTAACCTTGGTTTAGTTTATATGCCAGATAAAACCTGGCGGTATACAGCCAACTTATCATCGGGTTTCAGAGCTCCAAATATTGATGATGCTACTAAAATATTTGAATCAAGTACTGAAAGCAAAAGATTAATAATACCTAATCCGGAGCTTGGTCCGGAATACACTTATAATTTTGATCTTGGTTTTTCAAAAGTAATTCCGGGAAATGGAAGATTTGAATTCACCGGCTTTTATACGCTGTTCAATAATGCGATTGCTACATCTCCTTTCAAATTAAATGGTCAGGATTCAGTAATGTATAATGGAGTTATGAGTGCTGTATATGCAAGCCAGAATATCAATAAGGCCTTTTTGTATGGGTTTAATGCCAGGCTGGATATGGAATTAAGCAGCAGCATATCATGGAACAATACCTTGAGTTTTACGTATGGCCGATATAAAAATCCTGATGGTTCAAAAAAACCTTTAGATCATGTTCCGCCGGTATTTGGAAGATCAGGTCTGAATTATTCCAATAACAAATTCAATGCAGAACTATTTTGCCAGTTTAACGGATGGAAGAGAATCAAGGATTATAATCCAGATGGAGAAGATAATGGACAGTATGCTACAATAGATGGTATGCCATCCTGGTATACTTTAAATTGTAGAAGCAGCTATTCTATATCCGGAACATTGACCTTTCAGGCTGCAATTGAAAATATCCTGGACAAAAACTACCGATATTTTGCTTCAGGATTTTCTGCTCCGGGAAGGAATATAATTTTATCGATAAGAACTACTTTTTGATATTATAGTACAAATAAGTGAAAGCACTGGCTTTCATCCGTTTAAATTACCTCTTTACTGCCAAAATTTTACAATCTTATGCAGCTTTCATCCAAAAAATTTGTCTAAATTACAGGCAACCGAAGTAAGTTATGACAGAGGAAGCCCTCATACATGGTTGTTTGAAAAGCGATTCTACCGCTCAAAGGGAATTGTACAACAAGTACAGTCCTAAAATGCTGGCAGTATGTTATCGTTTTGCACACAACCGGGAAGATGCTGAAGATATGCTTCAGGAGGGTTTTATCAAGGTCTTTTTACAGATGCATACTTTTGAAAACAGGGGTGCTTTTGAAGGATGGATACGAAGAATAATTGTTCATACCTGTATCAATATTCTTAAAAAGAATAAAAAATTTAATGAGAGTGTTGATATGATTCATGCAACGGGTGTTCAGATCAGAGAAGAAAGTGTACCGGCAATTATTCAGGCCAAACAAGTGGTAGAGTGTATTAGAATGTTGCCGATGGGATATAGAACAGTTTTGAATTTATATGCAATTGAAGGATATAGTCATCGTGAAATTGCAAATATTTTAGGAATAGAAGAAAGCACAAGCCGAAGCCAATATACAAGAGCTAAAGCAATGCTTGAAAATATTTTGATTAGAAGGAGAATATTGAATAAACCAAAACAAGAAGTTAATTGGCTTGCCGCGGTTAACCAGAGTTAAATCATTAAGTACCCTTAAGTAAGTACTGGTTATGGACAATAAGTTTGAAAATAGAGATTTTGAACATTTTTTGAAGCAAAATGCTGATCAATACCGAATGTTCCCATCTGAAAAGGTGTGGAAAGGCATAAATAATACATTGCATGTAAGAAGACGCTGGTATGGGGTTGGTTTAGCGTTGCTTTTACTTACAACAGCTGCCGTGACAGGTATTATGCTGAATCCTTCTTCCAATAAACAGCAACAGGTTGCTACGAATTCAAAAACACTCACTAAAAACGATATGCAACAAAGCAATACTCAAGATATAGTTATTGCTCCTGTAAAGCCTGTTAAAACTAATAACAAAGCAACTTATTCGCCTGACAATACCCAAAAAAACCTTTTTGCCGAAAAAACAACAAAAAAGGAAACAGCAACCAGTACAGAAATTTCAGTTGATAATTTCTCAATAATACTCAAAGAAGAAAATAATAATATTGAAGAATCTGTAATTCCTTCATTTACGAAATTAAATACTGTTGAACGGCCTGTAATATCAGAACAAAAACAGATTCTTACAAAACCATCTAAATCAATTGCTAAAAAGAATATCCCTGTAATTGTTATAAATAATAATCCGGTTGAAACAGAAATACCAAATGTAAAAACCGACGAAGAAGATTTAGTACTTTCTGAAAATATTTCTAATGAAAAAAAGGATATTTATCCGATGACCATTGAAAGTGTAATTAATTCCTATCAATACATTAAACCAGCTAAAAAAATCGTTTGGCAAATATATTTTACTCCCTCAATCACTTATCGAAAACTTGATGATAACGAAGTGTTCCTTGCATCAGCGAGATCTACAATCGGAACTGCTGGTTCATATTCATTTCAAGATGTAAATAGTGTGGTTACACATAAACCAGATGTTGGATTACAGGTAGGATTTAATGCTGGTTATCCCCTTTCAAAAATCATTAAAGTGAAAGCTGGTTTACAAATAAATGTCAGCAAATATAATATAAGGGCTTCCAGCCATACCAGTGAAATAGCTACTATTGCACTTAATACATCCGGCGGTGGCACAAACAGTGTTTCAGCTGTTACAAACTATAGAAACGTTGGTGGATATAAAGCTGACTGGCTTCATAATAAATATATTTCAGCTTCATTACCAGTTGGAGCAGAAATTAAGTTATCTGGAAATAAAAAAACTATAATAGGGATTGGAGCAACTGTTGAGCCAACATATGTACTTGGAAACAGAGCTTACCTTCTTTCTACTGATTTAAAAAATTATGCAGAGGTGCCTTCACTAACCCGCAAATGGAATATAAATACAGGATTTGAATTATTTGCAGAATATAATACTGGAAAACTAGACTGGAGAATTGGCCCTCAGGTTCGTTACCAGGTGTTTTCAAGTTTCTATGATAAATATCCAATTAAAGAACATTTATTTGACTTTGGTATTAAATTAGGTTTAACGCTTAAATAGAATCAATATTAACTGCTCTGCTTTTACAAGTCCCACTGCAAACCGGCAGTGGGACTTTTTTTTAACGATACGTTATTAATTTTTAAAAGAAATTTCAACCGTACTTTGCGGTAATTTTAGAATATGAAACGCTATATTTTTACGATTTTACTTTTAGTTATTTACTTCACTTCCTGTAAAGAAAAAGAAGAGCAAAAAAAATTCATCTCTATTGTTTCACTTATTAAAAAGCAGGTTGCTCATGTTGATACATCATTATATCCAATAATGAAAATAATAACTACAGATAGCCTTCATAGTGATACAACTTATATCCCAAGAGAAGAATTTGCAAGTGCAGCAAAAGATTTTCTTGAAGTACCAGACCTTTCTGACCAAAAAGTTGCTAAAAGATACCAGGAAGAAAAACCTCGTTTTGATGAATTATTGAATCGTGTAATTATCTCCTATTCTCCCATTGATCCGGATAAGGAAGAAATAAAAAAACAAGAAATGCTTGTAACTCCAAGTATTGCCGGAGATAAAGTAAATAATATTATTATTATAAAAGAAATTACAAACAGGGATAGTTTCTTGCAAAAGAAAATGCTTTGGCAATTAGATAAATATTTCCAGATCGTAACTAGAAGACAAAAAAAGGGAACTCCAGAAGTAACGACCATTACAAAAGTTAGCTGGAATGAAGAATGATAATTATGACTGCTGAAGAATTTCAACATATAGCATCTTCAATACCAAAGCTCCCGGGTATTTATAAATACTATGATACCAATAACGAATTATTATATGTAGGAAAAGCCAAACATCTAAGAAAAAGGGTAAGCTCTTACTTCACAAAAACATTAACAAGTTATAAAACGCATGAGCTGGTACAACGTATCTCCAGAATAGAATTTACTATTGTAAATTCAGAGCAAGATGCTTTTCTTTTAGAAAATACACTCATAAAACAGTTTCAACCTAAGTACAATATCAATTTAAAAGATGATAAAACTTATCCGTTCCTTGTAATAAAGAATGAACCATTTCCAAGAATTTTTTTTACCAGAAATAAAATAAATGATGGATCAGAATACCTGGGACCTTATACTTCTGTAAAAAAAGTAAGAGAGCTTTTAGAATTTATCAAGCAGACCATCCCACTGAGGAACTGCTCACTTAATCTTACAGATAATAATATTAATAAAAAGAAATTCAAGGTGTGCCTCGAATATCATCTTGGCAATTGTAAAGGCCCATGTGAAGGATTACAAACAGCGGTAGATTACCAGGAGGGTCTTATTCAAATGAAAAATCTTTTAAAAGGTAATCTGAGCCCTGTTATTCGTCACTATAAAGATGAAATGAAGAAGAATTCCTCATTCCTCAATTTTGAAAAGGCTGCATTGATAAAACAAAAAATTGATTTCCTGGAGAATTACCAATCTCATTCAGTTGTAGCAAATACCAAATCAATAAATGTTGATGTATTTACCTTTCAACGAGAAAAAGAAACAGCATATGTAAATTTTCTGATGGTTAGAAATGGAGCAATTATACAAACACATACAATAAAAGTAGAAACTCCGCTTGACGAAACTCCGGAAGAAGTACTTACTTATACAATTGCACAATTAAGAAATACCTTCAATAGTGATGCAACAGAAATCGTTGTTCCTTATAAAATAGAATATCCACAAAACGATATTGTGGTTAAAGTTCCAAAAAGTGGGGATAGAAAGAAATTGCTTGATCTGTCATTGAAAAATGTAAATTATTTTATAGGAGAACTAAAAAATAAAGAAAGGTTACAGTTAAATAAAAAGGATCCTGATAAACTGAAATTACTGGAACAATTACAAGCAGATCTTCAATTACAGGAAATACCATTACATATAGAATGTTTTGATAATTCTAATTTTCAGGGTAGTTATCCTGTAGCAGCCATGGTTTGCTTTAAAAACGGAGAACCAAGTAAAAAAGATTATCGCCATTTCAACATTAAAACTGTAGAAGGGATCAATGACTTTGCCAGTATGAAGGAAGCTGTTTACAGACGATACAAGCGACTAAAAGAAGAAAACACAGATATGCCCCAATTAATAATTATAGACGGAGGAAAGGGCCAATTAAGCTCTGCAGTAGAAGCTTTAAAAGAGCTATCTGCAGAAAATAAAACAACAGTGATCGGATTAGCAAAAAATGTAGAGGAAATCTTCTTTGCCGGCGACACCATATCACTTAAACTTCCATATAATAGTAAGAGTTTACATTTTATTCGAAGAATAAGGGATGAAGTTCATCGGTTTGGAATTACTTTTCATCGAAATAAGAGAAGTAAAGGGACTTTTAAAAATGAATTGGAAGAAATACCCGGCATTGGTCCTAATACTGCAGCAACATTACTTAAAGAATTCAAATCAGTAAAAACGATCAAAGAATTAATAAATAAAGACAACGGGGAAATGGAATTGGAAAAAGTAATTGGAAATTCAAAAACAAAGATCGTTTTGAACTATTTCAGGAAAAAATGATAAAGACAAGGGCTTTTAAATGTGTAAGCTTCTTAATAAAACAACTTGGTTGAAGCTATGGTAGTTGTACAAAAAAAATGGGGCCGGAATAGAAATTCAGCCCCGTTTTTAAAATCCAATATCCTATGAAAAACCGAGACGAAAATACAACAATAATCCAATTATCCTATAGTAGTTTTACGATTTTGCAATATTATTTTTATTTTTTCTATTAAAAAACTTGCAAATACAAAATGCCCCTTTAAAAAAGGGGCATTAAATATTTAAAACTAAATTTTTAGTATCGTATTAATACGACCATAGGTCCTGTTCAAAGTTGAACATCTTTTCTTTGATGTTATCTCCTTCTAATAATGCTAAGATCGGATCTTTAATAATTTGACGAATATTTTTGTTGGCTGCATTATCCATTGTTGATTTCAAAATATAACTGCTAAACATGCGACTTTCAAATAACTCTTCCCAAGTCATTCTGTTTTGTCCCATATTTTTTGGATTATACACTTCATATTTTGCCAATGTAGGTCTAAGATCAGGATAATAGATCCAGAACATTACTTTTGAACCTCTTTCTTTTCCGCTTTCATTGTAGATCGTTTGTACCGGAGCAATTCCTAAAATACGGCAGAACATACGGCTTGACTCTCTGTCAAATACCCATTCTTCTTTAACTCTCAGCTTTAACACACTGTTTGGGTCGAATGTTTTTAAAGTAACAACCCTTGCAACGATCTTACTCGGGTCATTGATATCAACCCTGTCTGCTGTATCAAACCCACCTGCTGTTTGTTGAGAAACTTCTTCTAAAGAAAGTGGCGTAGTGAAACGATCATCATTAAAGGCAGTTACATCACCATTTTTAACTGCTTTTAAAAGCATGTTCAAAAATATCTGGCTACCATTATCATCTTCAGCCTGGTAACGGAATGTTTGATTTATTTTTTCACGCAGATCTAATTCTCTCCATACCTTCTCAGCAAACAAGGCATCATCCCAACGTAAATGCTCATAAGGCAATGGCGTACGGGCTGTTAAATTACCCTTATCGAATGCATTATCATTTCTTAATGAAGGTCTGGGAGCTCCATTTGCTGCACCAGAGGTATCATAAGTTATTGGTATACTAACATTAGGATCGTAAGCTGGTGCATTGTTGTTATTATTGGTCTGCTCCTCTGTTGGATTAGTTGGGTTTGTAGGATTATTGCCAGTTCTCTTTTTCGTCCTTTGAGCATCTGCATTTATAGTAAATGCAGCAACCAACATCATACACAAACCGGTTTTAATAATAAGTTTTTTCATACGTTATAATTGTCTTTACTTGATATAATACACTAAAGAAGGTACTTTTTTATTTTGGCCGTCTTCTCCCTGAACTCTTATATTATCAATGTAAACTGTTTTACCAGCCTTTACATGATTTTTTATAATATCCATTGCTTTCGGACTAAAAGCATTTCCAGTACATACTGCCTCTACTATATCTCCATCATCACTATCAGTACTTATTGTAAATTGTGTTACTGAATATTTGAGGTCAAATGGAAAATCTTTGATCCATGCAGCAACACCACCCTGCGCCCTGAAAGTACCTGCCGGAACATTATCACCACTGATCGCACCACCAACTGTTGCCTGTGCTCCCGGAATCTGACGTACTCTGAACTGTGCAACTCCGGCAACTTTTCCGTCAACAGAAACAGTGATCTTACAATCATCACTCTGCTGATTCACTCTTACATTGTATTTACCGGTTCCGACTCTAGATATACTTCCCGCCCCACCACTTATACTCACATTTACTTTATCATCTCCACCACCACTGGCAGCAATTGTAACAGGATTATCAACACCTATATAAAGAACATTCATTTTATCAAGAGCTATAGATGCATTGGCAGATCCAACAACATATTCAACTTTTACTTCCTTTGTTTCTTCTTTTCCAAGGGTTTGATCAAAATATGTAATAGAAACAGGTATTGTATGTGAGCCAATTCCACCTGCATCCATTTCTTTTAAAGCAAAACCTTCTTCGCCAATCGGAACAAGAACACCACCGATTGTGATTTGCGGCTTTGAGTCTTTATTAAACGCTCCAATACCAGCTTTTATTTCAAGCTTTTGCCCAGGCATCAAATAATTTGAATTTTGCCCAACAATTGGTGCATATGCATCGAAAATTACTTCTACACTTCCTACTTTATTATGACAGAATGCAACCACCTTATTTTCAGCAGTTTTTATGTCATTTTGAAGTTTACTAAGAATTGTTAAGCCTGCCACAGTCGGGACCATATGAAAATAGGCATATTCCCAATCTTTTGTTTTACCATCTCGGCCAGGAGGATTTGATAAATCTATTTGTAATGAATTCTCAAACTCGGCTTTAATATCAGAATTAATTCCTAATACATTGGTTTTATAGTCCCCCAACATTTTTAATAACTTCTTACCTTCTCCACCTTGTACCATCAGTTTTGTAACAATATCAAGATTATCCTCTTTAAATTCTTTAGTGGGGTCTGTAATACTCCCACCCGCCTTTTCAAGTATCTGGGCTTTCAAACTTGTTATAAAATCGTACACATTTTTAGAAAACATTACAACACTATCTGCTTTTGGTAACCAAATATTTGCTCTTTCAGCAGTTTCAGGCTTTGTAGTTTTTTCTTTCAACGATTTCATAATCGTTTCAGTCGATCTGTTCACTGTGGTATTGGTATTCTCTAGACTTCTGTTTACAGTTCTAAATGCATTCAGGATTTCGGATGATACGTTCAGAGCCAACAGTGCTGTAAGCACCAGGTACATGATATTGATCATCTTTTGCCGGGGCTCTTTAGGTAATGACATGTCTTCTTATATTTAATTTAATTAGAATAGTGGCTTTATCGTTTGAATGAGAAAAATTTATTCCCAAATTCAAATGAAATATCGTTTTTAGTTGCGACCCTGCATTGCAGTAATCATATTACCGTAAATGCTGTTAAGACGGCCCAGATTAGTCGCAAGACTTCCAATTTGCTCCTGAACTTTTTTAGCATCTTCAGCACTGTTTAGCATTGAAGCAGAAGTTTCAGAAAGTTTACCATAAAATGCATTCAATGCTTTTAAATGATTATTACTTTCTTGTAATTCCAATTCGTAAATAGTATTTAAAGAAGACAGATTTTTAGTTAATACCTGAATCTGATCATGAAATTGCTTAGCACCATCAGTTGCAGTATTGAATGCGCCAACAGAAGCTGCTGCAGTGGTATATGCATCTTTTACTTTATCTAAAGTACCCGTTACTTCCCTTGTTTTAGTAGCAAAATCATTTGATGCAGCAACTGAATCAGTTATTCCTGATAACCCGGTAACAGTAGAATTCAATTGCTTAAAGCCATCACCTAATTTTTTCATTGTATCAGGTGTAACATCTGCTTCTGTCAACATTTTATTCATATGGCCAAAAGTTGCCAAAGTATCAGCACCGGCAACAGAAAATTGCTCTTCATCATGAGTGGCATCTTTAATTGGAGGATAAATGGCATATAAAATACCATATACAGAGAAGATGATTGCTTCAGTTGTTAAACCAATCCACAACCACATATCTGCATCACCTGCGTGAGTTATTTTTCTGAGTGCACCCCAGATTACTAATGCTGCGCCAAAAGATACGCCTACGTCTACCCATTTACTTATTTTGGAAGGAATAGCTGCTGCCATAATCAGATTTTTTAAAAGTTTTTATTTGATATTAAATGAAAGTGAAAAATGAGAGGACAGCTATTTTTCTGTCCTCTCAATATATTTGAGTTAAATGAACTATTTTATTTTTTTCGACCTTTTGCTGGAGCTGCCGGCAAATCAATCACACAACGGAATCCAATGTAAGATTTGGTTGAATCCTGGTACTCATATGTGCTGGTACCTGTTTGAAGGTAATAACCTACATCTTTCCAGCTTCCGCCACGTATGATCTTACGCTTCATTAAAGGAGGATCATCATCTTTAGCATTCCAACGAACATCCGGGTTCATATCATGTTGGAAATTGTTACGTCCTTCATAATATATGGATGAGGTCCATTCAGCTACGTTTCCGCTCATACAATACAATCCATAATCATTAGGCCAGTAAGAATCGGCACGAACAGTATAAAATCCACCATCTTCAGGATAGTTACCACGGCCAGGTTTAAAGTTAGCCATCAAACATCCTTTTTTATTTCTCAAATAATAGTTACCCCAAGGGAACATTGATTGAGAACGACCACCCCGGGCTGCGTATTCCCACTGTGCTTCTGTTGGCAGGCGAAAATCTGACTCTTGTGTTCTTTTCTTAGAATCAAGGAAAGAATTCAATAAATGAGTTCTCCACTCACAAAAAGCAGTGGCTTGTTTCCAGTTAATTCCTACTACCGGATAGTTACCAAAAGCCGGATGAGAGAAATATCTTTTTGTCATTGGCTCATTGTAAGAATATGCAAAGTCACGGATCCATGCTAATGTATCCGGATATATCTGTACATCTTTCTTTACAATGAATTTTGAACGAGGCTTTCCAGCATTTTCTCTTTTCGCTGCTTCTTTCAAATCAAATACCTCAGAATGAAAAGTTATTTTACTTGGATCAATTTCTTTTTTACCGAAGATCCTATCATCCGGAGGAAGAATAATATCTGTACTGCTTAACTGCTCCATTACTTTTGGATCACTCCATTTCATGGTTTTCATTTTCGCCCAATCCACATACTCATTTCCATCAGTACCAGATTTTACATAACCCATTTTACGGGCAACTACAGAATCTCTAACCCACTGAACGAATTGACGATACTCATTGTTGGTAATTTCTGTGGCATCCATCCAGAATCCACTGATAGACACAGAACGGTTTCTAGCACTAAATGCATAAGCCGGATCTTCATCACTTGGACCCATATGGAATGTGCCCTGAGGAATATAAACCATTCCCGGAGGTCTTGGTAAGCTGTACTTACCACCAGGAGCAACACCATGCACCTGACCATCATTAGGCAGGCTGGAACCTTTGCCTTTTCCATTTTTCTTTCCCAAAATGCCACAACTACCCAGCATAACCATGCAGGCAGCTACAAATAGGGAGTAGTAAAGGTTTTTCATTTTCATACACTTAAACACTTAAGAGTTAAGGGACAAATATACTGTTTTGAACAATTTTGTAGCACAACGTTAAAGTTTATTTTATAATTTTAAAAGCGACTTATACGAGGTAAATTTTCAAACGGTTATTATGCTCATTTTATTGTATTAACTAAAAATTAATTATTGTTATTGTGCCTTGTTTATCAACAACATAAGTTCCCTACTGGAAAATACCGGACTTTGACAAGTGTTATTACGACACAAATAAATGGAAGTCTTCCCAAACACTTGTTTGTTCATTAATGAAGAAAAGTCTTCAAAATCATTTTCAGACGCCATAATTATGCTGTTTGGTAAATATTCTTGTAGTATATTTTTTAAAAAAGAAGCCCAATTATTTCCAACTATTGCTATTTCATTCGTCCCATTTACAACTTCTAGTAATAAACAAGCCCATTTTCCAAATGATGTTGGATATTTTGTAATAGCAGGCCCTAATGAAGAAACCATATCTAAACATCTTTGGCTCCATTTTTTGTTCGCAAAAAGCAAGGACAGCTTCCATAAGTTTTGAGCCATCACTGAATTACCAGAAGGTACCGCCCCATCATGAACTTCTTTTTTTCTTACAATAATATCTTTCTGGTCAGATGGTGTGTAGAAGAAGAAGCCTGTTTCTTCTTCACTAAAATTTTTAATCACATACTCATTTATTGCTTTGGCAGTATATAACCACTTTCTATCTGCTGTAATTTCATGAAGACCAATTAAAGCTTCAATTAAAAAAGCATAATCATCCAGAAATGCTGGGAATTTGGCTTGTCCGTTTTTCCAGGTATGGTGGAATTCATCCGGTTGTTTAGCTGCAAATTTTGATAAAAGGAAGTCCATATTTTCAATGGCAAGTGTTTTGTATGCTTCATCCCCTGTAGCACTATATGCTTTAGAACATGCAGTATTCATTAATGCATTCCAGCCAAGAATAATTTTATCATCCAGCGCAGGTTTTATTCTTTTGTTTCTTTCTTGTAACAATTTTTTATTCCATTCAGAAAGTTTATTCTTTAAATCTTCTATTGAAATATTATTTTCAGCAGCAAATTTCTCAAGAGATTTTTTTACATGTAAAATGTTTTGATGCTCCCAGTTACCTTCCTGTGAGATATCATAGAATGCACAATATAAAGGAGCATTTGCGCCAAGTATATTGACAATTTCTTCTATACTCCATACATAGAATTTACCTTCTACCCCTTCGCTATCTGCGTCTAAAGCCGCATAAAATCCTTTTTCATTTTTGTCAAATAATTCCCGACGGATAAATTCCATTGTTTCATTTATGACTTCCTGATAGCGAACATTCTTTGTCAATCTGTATGCATCTGACAAAATGGAAATTAATAACGCATTGTCATAAAGCATTTTTTCAAAATGCGGAGCCAGCCATTCTGTATCTGTTGAGTACCGGGCAAAGCCCCCTCCTATCTGATCATAAATACCCCCCTCAATCATTTTATCAAGCGAAAGCAATGCCTGATCCAACGCCTCGTTGTTTTTTGTTGTATGATAATACCTTAATAAATAATCAATGGTAAATGTTTGCGGAAATTTTGGCGCTTTTCCAAACCCTCCCCAATCCTTATCTGCAACCTTTATTACATTCTTAAATACTTCATCATACTTCTCCCTGGTGAATATTTCATCTTCAGCAATTTTTTGAAACCCAAAACGATTTGATTTCATCATGTGTTCAGTAAGGTTTTCTGATTGTGCATCAATCTCATGCCTTTTTTCTTTGTATGCCTGGCTTATGCTTATTAATACCTCTTTCCATGATGGTCGATTAAATGCTTTTTGAGGTGGGAAATATGTTCCTCCATAAAATGGCTTTGCATCCGGAGTAAGAAACACATTTAATGGCCAGCCTCCGCTTCCCGTCATGGCCTGTACAGCATCCATATATATATTATCAAGATCGGGTCTTTCTTCTCTATCTATTTTTATATTGATGAAATGCTTATTCATAATTTCAGCAGTTGCAACATCCTCAAAACTTTCTTTTTCCATAACATGGCACCAATGACAAGCTGAATATCCAATGCTTACAAGTATCGGTTTATCTTCAGTTTTTGCCAATTGCAAAGCCTCTTCACCCCACGAATACCAGTTTACCGGATTATGTGCATGTTGTAATAAATAAGGACTTGTTTCGTCTATTAATCTATTTGTAAATTTTTTCATTATTCTTTAAGTTAAATAAATTCAATTAGAAAAGAAATGGGAATAAAAAAGGACATCAAATTGATGTCCCCTTAAGTTTTTTATAAAGCTATTTACTTTGTTTTTTGATACGAAGAAAGAAAAAGATCAAGGGCCGAAACCATACTTGGCATATTCGGTTGTGGAGCCCTAATTACCAACTCTAACCCTGCATCTTCTGCAGCTTTTGTTGTATTACTTCCAAAAACACCTATAGCTGTTCCATTTTGTTTAAAAGAAGGCATATTATCATATAAACTTCTTATACCACTTGGCGTAAAAAAGCAGATCATATCATAGTGCTTTTTAGAAAGGATCTCTTTAACATTGCTGCTTACACTTCTGTACATGAATGCTAAGGAGAACTCACAATCATTCTCTTTTAACCAGTTTACTATATCATTATCTTGCTGGTTCTCAGAACATACATAAAGGAATTTTTCATTCGCCTTATGCTTCGTAAATACTTCAAATAAACTTTTATTGGTACTGTCTGCACCATAAAACACTTTTCGTTTCCGATATAAGATGAATTTTTGAAGATACAGTGCTACAGCTTCGGTTATACAAAAATACTTTGTATCCTGAGAGACACTTATTTTCATTTCTTCGCAAACACGAAAGAAATGATCAATAGCATTTCTGCTGGTAAATATTACACCAGTAAAACTTTGTATTTCCACTTTTTGTTTGCGAAAATCTCTTGCATGTATACCCTCTAAACGGATAAAAGGATGAAAATCAAGTTCTACATCATACTTTCTGGAAAGTTCAAAATACGGAGACTTATCACTTTCAGGCTTAGGCTGGGTAATCAGGATTTTTTGAATTGTCATAGCTTTCAAATCGTTCTTTGATGCTCTGCATTAAATCATCAGGAATTGTACCTAATGGTATTGCAAAGTTAAGCAGTTACATTGAAATACAACATCAACCCCCTGTAAACCAATAAAACAGGGGCAATTTCAAAAGCACATAAATATAAAAAAAAGTGAAATGGGTTTACTTTTATTTGATTACGTACCACAGCATATGCCATAATAACTCTATATAGATACAAGCCTGCAAGTAAACACCAGGAGGTTGTAAAGCTTATTGAATAAATGGATCCTTCGCCAAATGCAATAATGATAAGCAATGGCAATAAAAGAATTCCGATCATTTTATTAATTATAAAAACAATAAATACATAAGCATCCATTGCTTCCTTTATTCCAAAAATCCAACCTGCAATTTTAAGACCTAAAAACTTAACCAGGTATACTACTGACAAACCAATGCAACAATAAAAGAATAAAAGCCAGAAGTTGTCAAATGGATTAATGTTAAGATATTCCAATAGAAAAGTAATATATAAGCCTGCACTTAATACAAAAAAGCCATTCAACATTAAGGAGGGCAAAGGGGTTTGCATTAATTGCTCTCTTATTTGAACCTGCTTTAAAGTTGTGCGAAAGAAAACCCTGAAAAGATCAGAGAAATATTTAGGGAATAATTGCCTGAATATGGCAAAAATCAATAGCATAAAAACAAGGAGGTAAAAAATAAATTCCTTCCCCTTAAAATTTTTTAATGAGGCGAATTGTTTTATGAATGGCCTTGACTTAAAATCAAAATACCTGTTTCGTTTAAGAACCTCCCAGCAGAAATATTGAGTAGTTATAGAATCCTTTTGAAGAACCCAATTTGAATCACCTAAAGGCCTCCTGGAAACAGAATCGCTAACCGGCAGGATTATCAACGAATCCTGAAAAGCTACTGTATCTGCACTTACAATTGAGTCATTCTTAGGAATTAAAACAGAATCAACCGGAGACTGTGCTTTATTGACTGTAATAAAAGCGAAATTTAGAAATATGAAAAATAGAATTCGTTTCAAACAAAAAAATTATGCAGCAAATGTATTGAAGTACTGTTCTACTAACTTCAGTTATTTAAAAATAATTAACGAAACCGAAATGGATTTTTGATTGCCTTAGATTTAACTCTGTATCATTTCTTTTTCCGATTGCCCATGCAAGATTAAATATCCCGGCCTTTGTTTCAAAAGCAAGTCCCAACCCTGTTCCGAAATAAGAATAATTTATTTTTTGAGACTTACTGCCATCCCCACCCCAACCACCATCTGTGAACACATAGAAATAGGAATTCTGACCTGCTAAATATAATAACCTATACTCTAGTGTTGCAATAGCATATTGTGATAGATATTGACTTTCTTCATCAAAGCCTCGTAATAATTTATACCCACCAATTTGAAATAGTTCATTTCTGAAAATATTACCACTTTGAAACAGGCCGGCATTTACAGATGCTTTAAGGGTACTTATCTTACCCAATGGAAAATACCGGGAAGCAATCGTTCTTATACGAAATTGATAAGTTTTTAATTTAACAGTGTCATATAACCTGTCAAAATCATATGAAGGATCGGTAGGATCTTTCAGATCAAGGATCTCATTATTCTTCTTTATCTTCTTTGTACCTACAACCGTGAGTACCTTAATTTCATTACCCCTTTTTGGATTAAATCGGTAATCCGTATTATTAAATTCATAGTCCAAACCGATACCGGTAGAACTAACATCTGCTGCTTCCGGTAATCTTTTATTTTGAATAATGGCAGGACTATTTATACTCCCCTGGCTTACTATTGTCTGGAACCGTTGTAAAAAAACCTTACCTGCCTGGGTATTATTTAGAACATATTGTGCCCCAAACTGAAAGTTGATATTTACAAATGAACTATCCTTACGAAAAATATCGAAATTCAGATCCAATCCAAAAGGTGATCTGAATATATATGGTTGCTGATAATTAAAATTGAGCCGTTGTGATGAAACCTGTAGTGCCTGAAAATTCAACCCAATTGTTTCACCCGAGCCCAGTGCATTTCTTAAATTCAAATTACCTTCGCCTGTAATTAATAATTTTTTTGAGGAAAGCTGATCGTTATTGGGTAAAAAGCCAATTAAAAAATTGATCTGACTGCTTTTTTTCTGTTTTAAATATAAATTGATGACCGATCCGGTTGCAAGCCTTGTCAGATCAGCCGGCCTTTCTTCTTCCACATAAGAAAGTTCATTGATCTTTTTACTGATACGTTGTAACTTTTCCTTACTATAAGTACTTCCATTTGGAATTTCAAGATAACGCTGCAAATAGTTATTTGAGATCTTTGCATCACCATACACTCTTAAGCTATCGATCTTATATAAAGGTCCTTCTTTCAATCTGATCAAAGCAGATATCTTATCTCCATTTAATTGAATACTATCCAAATAGACTTTGGCAAAGGGATATCCATTGTTTTCTAAATAATTTAATATCCTATCCTGCCATTGCTCCACTCTTTTAAAATTCATTGGGGTTTTAGTAAATACTTTTTCCCGCCAGGCAATAGCATCTAGTATTTTAGGCTGAATATATTTTGCATCTAAGAATGCCCATTGATAGGCTTCTCCTAAAAATAAATGAATGATTGCATTCGAAGCCTGGTACTTAATACTGTCAATAGATGCGGTAACATATCCTTTTGATTGTAAAAGATCAGACAATTCATTGACATATGCTTCGCAATGAAAACGGGAGGTGAATTGAGTTTGTATACCTGTATTTTCAATAATTGTTGCAGAATCTTTGTCTACCCCATTTATGATCAGATTGTAAGTATTTTGCGCTGATGCAGAATTACACAGCAACAACACAACAAGAACCGATATTTGCAGTCTGAATTTAATCATTTGGCTTTTCGCCTGGATATTATCAGCTAAATTATTCATTAAATTTCAAATTAACTTGGCAGGTATCTATATTCATATTCCTTTTTGCAAACAGGCATGTCATTATTGCAATTTTCACTTTTCCACTTCATTGCATTTTAAAGACGATCTGATGAAGGCAATCATAAAAGAAGTTGCATTGCAAAAAGATTACCTTGGTGAGGAAATAGTAACAACAATATATTTTGGTGGTGGCACCCCGTCACTTTTACATATTGATGAAATAAAATTGATATTGGAAACAATACAATCTGTTTTTACAGTTTCCAAAAATCGTGAAATAACTTTTGAAGTAAATCCTGATAATATTACTGAAGAAAACTTACTGCTTTGGAAAAACGCAGGTATTAATCGTCTTAGTATTGGCGTACAAAGTTTTTTTGAAGAAGATCTGAACTGGATGAACCGTGCACACACTGCCAAAGAGGCAATTGAAAGTGTACAATCAGCCAAAAAATATTTTGACAATATAACAATTGATCTGATCTATGGTTTACCAGATCTAACCGATGAAAAATGGAAAGAAAATATTGAAAAAGCTATTTCACTAAAGGTTCCACATTTGTCTTGTTATGCCTTAACAGTTGAACCTAGAACGCCTTTGGAGAAAATGATCAGGCAACATAAAAAAGAAGATGTAAACCCGGACAAACAATCTGATCAATTTCTTCTGTTGATGCAAATGCTTTCAGCAGCAGGATATGAACATTATGAAATCTCAAATTTTGCAAAACCCGGATGGCGCAGCCAACATAATTCTTCATACTGGCAAGGCACAAAATACCTCGGTTTAGGACCATCGGCACATTCATTTAATGGGATCGAGAGGCAATGGAATATCGCAAATAATAATTTGTATATAACTTCTATCAACAATAATAAAATACCATTTGATAGAGAAGTGTTGACGGATATACAACTGACGAATGAATATATTATGACCTCTTTACGAACAATGGAAGGAATACAAATTGAAAACCCTTTATTTTCTTTAGAGAACAGAAAAGAAGAATTACTGAAAAAAAGTGAAAAATATATTAAGATGGGATTATTAGAAAAAAGTGAGACTGGCATTGTACTGACAATGGAAGGAAAACTGCTTGCTGATGGAATAGCAGCAGATCTTTTCTTTTAGGGCTGTTACTTATTGTTTTTGATGCTTATGTTTCCAGAATTCATATATCAGTTTTCCGGCAAAGCAAAGCAACATTATCAACAGGGCAGCGGGGGCAAATCCATGGTACGTTAGTGGCATAGGGTTTCTTTTACTACTCAGACCAGCACTTCTTCGATCTGTTTAAAACCATCTAACGCTTTAACATTTTCCCATAGTATATTATACACTGTTTCAGCTATTGGAATTGAGGCATTTATCGATTTATTTATCTTATAGATACATTTAGAAGCATTATAGCCTTCTGCCACCATATTCATTTGATCAATAGCTGAAGAAACAGATTCTCCCTTACCGATCAAAGTACCAAATGACCTGTTCCGGCTATATAAAGAATAACAGGTAACCAATAGATCACCCAGGTATACTGAAGCAGCATAGTTTGGTGTTTTACGATGGGTGATCGGATCTTCTCCATCATGTTCACCAACGGTGATATGCTCTACTCCAAATTCTTTCAAAAAACCCGCCATCTCATCAGCAGCATTAGCGATGAATACACTTAGAAAATTATCGCCATATCCTAATCCATGAGCAATCCCTGCACCTAAAGCATAGATATTTTTTAATACTGCAGCGTATTGAACGCCCAAAATATCATGATTCACAACTGTATTGATATAGGATGTTCTGAAATGCAAAGCAATTTCAGAAGCTGTAACAATATCACTCCCAGAAAATGTGAGATATGATAATTTCTTCTGTGCTACTTCTTCTGCATGGCATGGACCAAGTACTGCAAAATAATCAGCAAGCGGTAAATTAAATTGCTGCTCCAGGTAATAGTTCAAGAGAATATCCTTTCCCGGTAATAACCCTTTAATAGCTGAAATAACTTTTTTCCCTTGCCAGTCTTCGGGTTTCAGATCACCCAAACTTTCCTCCACATATGCTGAAGGTATTGCAACCACTAATATATCTGAATTGCTTACTACATCTTTCACATCGGATGACATGATTAAAAAAGAAGTATCAAATTTTGCTGCAGAGAGATATACAGGATTAAAACCTTTCTCTTTGATGTGCTGAATTGTTGCCTGTTTCCTTACCCACCAATTTACTGTGTGCTTATTATCTGTAAGCATTTTAGTTAATGCAGTTGCCCAACTTCCACTTCCGATAATTCCAAAGGTCATGTCCAAACTTAATTAATAATTTCCAGCTTCTTAGTACGACTGTTGAGTTTCTAAAATTATTTCATGTATAACAATTGAAACCCTTGATATTTATTCAAACAATTTATCTTTTGGAACTACATTTACTTTAGTACCATTCTTCAATGTTTTACTAATAGCATTATATGGACCTATGACAACCTCATCTCCTTCTTTTAATCCACTCAGTATTTCAATATAATTAATGTCCTGTATGCCTGTTTTTACAACAACCTTTTTAACTGTTTCATCAGTACTCAAAATAAAAACGACTTCCTCCAATTCATCAGTTGAAATAAGTGTAATATCATTTTCGTTTTCACCTTTAACTTCTTTTTCTTCTTTCTTTTTATCCTCCATACTCTGATCACTTCCTTTTACCCTTGCATTAACAGCAGTAATCGGAACAGCCAAAACATTGTCAACTCTTTTTGTTTTTATATCAGCACTTGCATTCATACCCGGACGAAATGGGAAAGTTTTACCAGCCAGATCTTTATAAGACTCTTTATCCAAACGAATTCTCACTTCATAATTTGTAACATCATTAGATGTGATCTGCCCTAATGAAGTTTTAATGCTGCTGGCAATTTTAGTAACTACTCCACTGAATTTTCTATTATTATAGGCATCAACTTCTACTTCTGCTGAATCGCCAATATTAATTTTTACGATATCATTCTCTCCCACATCAACTCTTACTTCCAATACAGACATATCTGCCACTGTCATCATTTCTGTACCCACATTAAAACTACTTCCTGCCACACTTTCTCCTTCCTTTACTTTTAATGAAGAAATAACACCATCCATTGGTGCAACGATCGTTGTTCTGCTCAGATCTTTACTGGCCTTGCTTAACCCGGTTTGTGTTGATTGCACATTTGCCTGCAAACTTTTTATATTCTGTAACGCTGCATTATAATTGGCCAAAGCTGTACGATAAGTTACTTCGTATTGTTCCAACTCAGCTTTTGAGATCACTTTCTGGTCATATAAAATCTTATTCCGATCCAGTGTTTGTTTTGACAAGTCAAGATTAGCCTTTAATGATTCCATCATTTCTTTGCTATTATCTACAGTTGCTACAGATTGTTTTACCCTGGAGGCTGCTTCATCTCTTTGCAACGCATAGATGTCTGCATATATTCTTGCTAAAACTTTTCCCTTTTTTACACTATCACCTTCCGCTACTAACAGTTCTGTGATCTGCCCTGAAATATCCGGACTTATTTTTACCTCTATTTCCGGATATATTTTCCCGCTTGCATTAACAGATTCAATGATCGTTCTTTTCACTGCTTTCTCTGTGGCCACCTTCTCTGCCTTTTTACCTCCGGCATATTTTTTAACCAAAAAGTATCCAATTGCAGCCACAGTAACAATTATCAATGCCCATTTCAATTTCTTATTCATTTGCTGATAAGTTTAAAGTTTCAATCCCTGTCCTTTGTAGAACTCCAGTAATTTCATTTTGAACACATAATCATATTGCGAATACAATAACTGACTTTTTGCTTGCTGTAATGTATTCTGTGTTGTTATCAGATCATACGTTGAAAGCAAACCTAATTCATATCTTTTTGAAGCAAAGTCATATGCTTTAGCTGAATATTCAACTGTTTTTTTATTCGCATTGAATGATTGTAAAGCAGCTATTGCATCATTGTATGCATTATATATATCTTGTTTTAATGTAAAACTATTTTGTTCTTTTTGAAGTTCTGATTGTTGTAGTTGTAGCTTTGATCTCTGCCAGGAAGTTTTCAAACTACCTCCACTTAAAATTGGAATATTAACTCCCAACCCGATCGTTTGTCTGAAATTTTGTCTAATCTGATCCAGGTAACTCATCTTACCATATGAAAATACATTGAATGGATTTGTTGGAAAAACTTCATAAGGTGTTCCGCTTACATTCACAGTGCCAATGGGAATATTAACCTGCGAACTTGATCTGAGTTCAGTAGCTCTGTTATTAAAAGTACTTCCCAAGCTACCAAATAAAGAAAATGTCGGATACATTCTTCCTCTGGCCACTTCTATTGATTTTTTAGCAGCCTGCACATTGAGTATATCAACTTTTTGCTGCGGTAGATTATTCATTGCAAGTTGATAAACTGCATCAGGTTGCAGATCTCCTAAAACTTCAACCGGAATCAGATCAACAGGCGGCACTTCAATATCAAAAGGATCACCGGCATCCAGATTCAATATTGCTTTCATTTGCAGTAATGACTTTTGAGCAGCAGTTTCTGCACTTATCAAGCCAGCACTATCACTTGCCAATACTGATTCAAAATTTACAGCATTTAATTCAGGTAACTTGCCGGCAGCAACCTGCTTCCTGGTACTTTCAAGCTGGGTTTTTGTTTGTTCTACTCTTGCTCTGGATAATACGATTTGCTCTTTTGCCAATAAAGCCTGCAGATATGCTACGGCAATATTCAATGCCACATCATTTTTCGCTTTTTCTAGTCCTTCTTGTGTAGCTTTTAAATTCAGATCATTGACAACGATCGTATTTTTTTTAGTGAACCAGTTAAAAAGATCTATACTCGTTTGAAGAGAATAGTTGTTAAATATATATCCTGTTGTGATCAGGCTAAACGTAGTAGGGTCCTGGTTATTTCCTGCACTAAAACCAATATTGCTGCTTACAAGAAGATTAGGATTGAGAGCTAACCTGCTCTGCTTTAAATCCAACTCAGCAAATTTCGTCTGCAGATCTGCCTGCCTTACTATAATATTGTTTTGCATGGCATAATCCACACATTTGCGAAGATCCCATTTAGTTCCCGATGATGGCAGAACCTGAGCTATAGCATTATATCCAAACAGAAGGCAAACGAAAAATAAAGACCAAATTTTCATATCAGACAAAATTAATTGAATTGAATTGTCAGATTCATGATTTTTTACAGGCGGAAGATGTTTCACAATCAGTTGGATTACTATCAGGCTGAGGGACCAATTCCCTTATTATCAGCTTCATTCTTCTTTTTATGAATGACAAAATACAGTAATATCAATACTGCTAAAACACTGATACTCGTCAGTGCCAGTTGTGGTTCTTTAATGGCGATCATTGTACCAATGAATATATAAGCAATGATAAACAAGATAGGTAGCAGCGGAAATAATTTCATGGAATAAATACCGGTTCCGTTTAAATGACTTGTTCTTTTTCGCAATATAAAAATTGTAGCAGCAGAAGTTGCCATACCGATCGAATCAAGAAAAATAGTAAAACTCAGAATTTTTTCAAACTTATCTGCAAAGAACAAGACAACAACACAGATAGCAGCAAATACAGTGAGGCTTACTGTTAACACATCCTTCTTTTCATCTTTCTTTTGAAATACTTTGGGCAGAATCCCATCCGTACTCATCGCATACATAACCCTTGGATTACTGAGTAATAATACATTTACATAGGCCAACACAGCAAGGAATAAAAGTATTGAAGAGGCATATTTACCGGTAACACCAAACATTTTTTCTGCAACTACTGATGCGATGCCGGATGTTTCCTTCAGATTATTGAAACCTATTACTGTTACATACGAATAGCTGACCAAAGCGTATAGCCCGATAATAACAATGATACCCGTAAATATTCCTTTAGGTATATTTTTTTGAGGATTGACGATCTCCTCTCCAAAATTTATTGTTTGTTGGTAACCGCCATAAGTAAATGAAGTAGCTTTTAGTGCTACCCCAAACGAGAGTAAGAGTGCTGCAGCTGAGGTCTTGCTTTCATCAATAATGACCGGAGCAGTACTATGAATGGCCGGAAAAAACAATGCAGCAATAATAACGAGTAGCATACCGATTTTGATAATCATTAATACATTCTGCGTTTGCGAACTCAACCTTAACCCCATCAGATTAACACCATAAAAAAGTATGATAGCAGCCATAGCAACAAATGGTTTCCATTTTTCAACACTAGCTGCCTCGAAAAGTAAGGGAGAAATATATTCACTGCCGATCAATGCAACACCTGATAAAGATGCAGCATTGGAAATAAGTATGATCGCATTAATACCGAATGCCAATGATGGATGATAGGCATAGGAAAAGATCTTATAATATCCACCCGTAACCGGATAACGACTGCCAATTTCAGCATAGGTCAATGCCCCGCAAATAGCAACTAACCCGGCTACGATCCAGGCTGAAAAAAATATACCGGGTGTGGCAGCAGCTTCTGCCGCATCTTTTGAAGTACGAAAAATACCTGTACCTATCACTAAACCTATCACAATCATAGTGAGAGAAAATAACCCCAGTTTATTGCTTTCTTTCATGGTTTGAAGATACAGGTAAACGGATTAACTTTATCGGTATCAAGCCACTGTTTCTATGAAAATAATTACAACCGGTTTACTACTTTTTTTTATTTTAAATAAGGGCTTCAGTCAGGAAGAATTGAATGATTCGACAATGGCAATGGATGAAGTAATCATCAAAGCATTTGAACAAAACCGTAGTTTAAAGAGCTCTACCTATTCTGTTCGCTTCATTGAAACCAATAATGGTGACCGTAACAACAAAACCTCATTGGTAAATGGTTTTAATACGGTGGCAGGTGTACGAATGGAGGAAAGAAGCCCTGGCAGTTACCGGATAAACATCAGAGGAAGTTCACTTCGTTCACCCTTTGGAGTTCGAAATGTAAAAGTATACTGGAATAATATTCCTTTAACAGATCCCGGTGGAAATACCTATTTCAATCAACTGGCCTGGAATAATTTCTCCTCCATTGAGATCTTCAAAGGCCCTGCCGGCAGCATGTACGGAGCAGGTACAGGTGGGTTAATACTCATCAACAATTTCGACAGATGGAAACCCGGAGTAAGCCTGGAATACCTTACCGGTAGTTTTAATTTACAAAACGTTTTTGCTTCTGCTTCGTTTGGGAAAAAAGAAAATAAGAATCAGCTCACCTTTGCACATAATCAAACAGATGGCTATCGTATACACACTAATATGCGACGGGATAATTTTTCCTGGCAATCACAATTAGTTTTGTCCGACAAGCAACAATTATCAGCATCTGTATTATTTACAGATCTGTTTTATCAAACACCTGGCGCATTAACGTTAAGCGATTATTTAGCAGATCCAAAAGCTGCAAGACCTGCAGCCGGGCCATTCCCTTCTTCAGTAAATGCAAAAGCAGCAATATATCAGAAAAACATTACTGCAGGCTTTACCAATACTTACTACATCAACACTTCACTTAAGAACACAACAACTGCTTATGGCGCATTTACACAAATTAAAAATCCAGCCGTAAGAAACTATGAGAGAAGGAATGAACCCAGTTATGGTGGCAGAACAGTATTTATTTATAACAAAAAAAATGAAGACCAAAGAGATTTTCAATTGGTTAGTGGCAGCGAATATCAAAAAGGGATCTTTAATACACAGGTATTTAATAACAAAAATGGCAATCCGGATACTTTACAAACAAATGATGATATAGATTATACTACGTATAATTTTTTTATACAGGGAGATCTAAACTTAAATAAAAAGTGGTTCATTAATACAGGCATAAGTTTAAACAAAACGAAAGTTGAATTTACCAGGCTGAGTCAGTCCCCGGTAATAATGCAGAACCGTTCCTACAAAAATGAATTGGCTCCAAGATTTTCTTTGAAAAGAATGCTGACCAATGATCTTTCCATACAAGCAACAGTAGCAAGAGGTTTTTCACCACCCACAACAGGTGAGTTATTACCATCCACCGGTGTGATCAGCACTTTTCTGGAAGCAGAGTACGGCTGGAATTATGAAATGACCTTTAATTATGCATTATTTAAGAATAAACTTCATTTCGATGTTACCGGGTTTTATTTCAAATTAAATAATGCATTGGTACAAAGAAGAGATCTTTCCGGTGCTGATTTTTTTGTGAATGCAGGTGATGTAACGCAAAAAGGAATTGAATTGCATGCCGATTATTTATCTTTTGCTCCGGCAAGAAGTATCCTGGATTATTCACAATTCAGGATCGACTATACATACAATCATTTTCGGTATGGCAGTTTTATAAAAGGTACTGATGATTTTTCGGGTAAAACTGTTCCATCTGTTCCATCAAATATATTCTCGGCCCTGGCAGATATTCAATTTAAAAAAGGGATCTATATCAATGTAACTTATTATGCAGCATCAACTATTTTTCTTAACGATGCTAATACTGCTGCTGCAGATGCTTATCAATTAACAGGTTGCCGAATTGGCTGGAAGAAAACATTTCAACAGAAAAATAAATTAAACTTTTACGCAGGTGCAGATAATCTTTTTGATGAGACCTATAGTTTAGGAAATGATATTAATGCAGCAGCAAACAGATTTTATAATGCTGCCCCGGGAAGAAATTATTATGTTGGTATATCATTTCAATGGATAAGATCAACTAAAAAATAATTGTCTTTAAAAGTTTACAGCCGGGCAAGCCAGTTTACCTTTTCTTCCGGGTCGGTAAATGATCCCTATTGAAATGGTTTGATAATGGTCATTCCACTTAGGATCGGTAGCCTTACTGAAACCATCCAGATAGTCGGTAAACATCAGCCGGTAAGCTGATTCTGCATATACAGCAAAAGCAGGTGACAGGGCATATCTTACACCGGCACCTAACGGAACAACAGCTATTAAACCGGGCACACCATTGGCATCATCTTCCGCTAATTGTTGCAGTATCAAAGCCCCTTCATTAAAATAATCTGGATTGAATTGGCTGTAATCTTTTTTGATGTTCAAAAAGCTGACTCCGATCCCTCCCATGATATAAGGTGAAAAACCTTTATCCTCATAATTACTTTTCATCGGATTCCAGACCAATAATTCTGATAGTTCAAGCACCGGGGTTTTAAAATTAAAATTTCGCTGTTGCCTGAAGGCAGGTTTATCATATACACCATCATCGGCCCGCAAAGAACCATAGGTAATATTTGTTCTTGCCATAAAAGAAGGACTGAGTATTAAACTTCCATGAAGCTGAAATCCGGGTTTTAATGTTTCATAAGAACCCAAGCGGTTCGGAGTCAGATCTCCCTGGTATACAAAACTGCTGATGCCTGCACCAAATTCATACTTCGGATTATCAATTTGAGCGGAAACAGGTAAAGCATGGAAAATAAAATAACAGACGGCAATCAACACAATTCTAAAAAAGCTCTTCATAATAGTAGTACACAATACAATATGTATTGAAAATTTTTAATGCATTAAAAAATAGATAGCAGGATAATAGGTAATCAACGAATAATACAATGCTGTATTCCCAACTTCTTTGTTAAAATATCCAGTTTTTTTAAAATTGCTTCATGTAGAAAAGATTTTAGTTTGACCCATAAACTATAGCAAAGTTTATTCCAAAGAATGAAAAACAGGACCTTAATAACTAATTATCCAGATGATTATTTCACTCCCTACATTTGCAGCGATTTGGTCCCCGCCTATGCGGGGTTAAAAGGGAAGTCCGGTGAAAGACCGGCGCTATCCCCGTAGCTGTAAGCTCATTAAATGCTTTTTTAATCTTCACGCCACTGTATCGCCTCTGGCAATACGGGAAGGCTATGAAAAGCGGAGTAAGCCAGAAGACCTGCCAGGTCAAAAAACCATTTTCAGCTTTCGGGTGAAAGGCATGAAATGTAAAAGTCCTGGGACGTTTATATTTCTATCTCTTATTTCGGAAGCAGTCACACAAAATTTCATTTAAAATGAAAAAGTACTTTTTTGTTGTGGCTGCTGTTTTCAGCAGTCAATTATTTGCACAGGATTCTACAGGTATCTCATTGGATGAAGTGATCATCACCGCCAATAAATATCCCAAAAAACAAAGTGAAACGGGTAAAGTTGTTAGCATCATAACTAATCAACAATTAGAAAAAAGCGGAAATAAAACAATTGGTGAATTATTAAACTCAATTGTTGGAACCAACATTATTGGCGCCAATAATAACCTGGGTACCAATATTACTCCCAGCATCCGTGGCGCCGCTGCCGGTAATGTTTTGATTCTCCTTGATGGAATTCCTGTAAATGACCCTTCTGTAATAGCCAATTACTTTGATCTTAATTTTATAAATCCCGACCAGGTGGAAAGGATCGAAATATTAAAAGGAGGACAATCTACCCTTTATGGCTCAGATGCAGTGGCAGGTGTGATTAATATCATTCCTAAAAAAGGGGAAAAAAATAAATTCAATATCAATGGAAATTTTTCTGCGGGAAGTTATAATACGCTGAAAGAATCTATTGGCATAAATGGTAAACTATCCGTTATTGACTATCTTTTAAATTACTCCCATATTAATGCAGATGGATTCTCTGCTGCCTATGATGAAAACAGATCAGGAACATTTGATAAGGATGGCTTTAATCAACATGCTCTAAACAGTCAAATTGGTATCGCCATCAACAATAAATTTAAAGTTGTATTGACGGGAATGTATAACAGGTATAAAACCGATCTGGATGCTGCAGGGTTTCTTGATGAAAAAGATTTTACTGCAACTAATACAAATAAAATAGCCGGCACAGCATTTATTTACTCGTATAAAAAAGGTAATCTGCATTTAAAGTATAATTATAACGAGACAGAAAGAATTTACATCAATGATTCAAGCTACAAAAGCAGCCCCTATGTTGATTATTCCAAAGGAAGCTATAAAGGGAAGACCGATCATTTAGAAGCATACTTCAATATAAATAATAAGTTGTGGGAAATACTATCCGGTATTGATTACAGAATTAACAGTACCCATCAATCTTATTATTCCATAGGAGCTTTTGGACCTTATACACCACCTGTATTAAAGGCATCAATGAATCAGTTAAGCCCTTATTCCTCCTTTATTTACAAGAACAATAAAGGATTTAATATAGAAATGGGTAGCCGATTAAATATCCATTCAGCATATGGAACTAATATTTCATTTACACTGAATCCTTCCCTGCAGGTAAAACAGAATATAAAAATATTCGGCAATCTTTATTCTGCTTTTAAAACACCTACGCTATACCAGCTATTCGATCCGGAAGCAGGCAATGGGTTGCTTACACCCGAAAAGGGAATAATTGGCGAAGCAGGTATTGAAGCACAGATATTAAAAAACTTAAAAGGAAGAATTGTAGGATTTTATAGAAATACGAATGATGCGATCATATATTCTTTCAATCCGGTAACATTTGAAAGTAAATTCATAAATACTGCCAGGCAAACAAATTATGGTACAGAAGCAGAAATCAACTATCAGCATCATCAAACATCGATAGCTGTTAATTATACATTTACCAATGGAAAAACCTTTTCAACTTATGATGGCACCGGAAGCCCGATAGGCAAAGACACCTCCTATTTTAATTTATATCGTATTCCCAAACATGTATTGAATGTAAATGCAGGGATACAGCTTTCAAAAAGATTATATGCAGGTACACAGATACATGCAGTAAGCAACCGGGAAGAATTTATTTACGGCAGCACACCGGAAATATTAAAAGGCTATGTACTGGTTGATGTATACAGTGAATATAATTTTGACAGAACTATAAAACTATACCTCGACCTGAGAAATATTACCAACAAAAAATATTTCGATTTCTCAGGTTATAATACAAGGAGATTCAACTTTTCAGCAGGTATACGTTTTAACATCCGATAATACTACATTTGCCGAAATGTTTTTATGAATATTGATATCAATAAACTGCTTACAGTAACCTTTACTCTTTTTGCCGTAATTGATGTACTAGGTTCTGTTCCTATTTTAATTTCACTGAAACAAAAAATGGGAGGTATCAATGAATTTAAGGCAACACTAATATCCGGCGGCTTAATGATCCTGTTCATGTTTATTGGTGAAGCCTTTTTAAATATCCTTGGTTTGGATATCAGTGCTTTTGCAGTAGGAGGATCAATCGTAATTTTTATACTTGGACTTGAAATGGTATTGGGCCTGGAATTTTTTAAAGGTGATCAGGATGTAACAGCCGCAACACTAGTGCCTATTGCATTTCCATTAATTGCAGGATCGGGAACGCTTACAACAATAATGTCGTTAAGAGGATCTAACTATGGAGAAACCGTTTTACTCATTGCCATTATTATAAATCTTATAATTGTATATATCGTATTAAAATCACTCGGCCCTATTGCCAGGCTATTAGGACCAGCCGGTTTGATAGCCGTAAGAAAATTTTTTGGTGTAATTTTGCTGGCCATTGCGGTAAAAATATTTGCCACCAATGCACCCGGATTGATTTAAAGATAAATAGTGCTGGCCTCGTACCTGCCTGCCGCAGGTAGGGTACAATGGATAGTATAATCCCGAATGCTTTCGGGACGAAGCTCCAGATTCAGATATGGTGTTGGTTTTTTGAAATAAGTTTTTTTGGCCTCGTAGTACAATGGATAGTATAAGAGTTTCCGAAGCTCCAGATTCAGGTTCGATTCCTGACGAGGCCACTAATTTAAGATTTCTTCAATGCTTTTTCAATTCAGCATTACAATATAAGACCAGCGATCGAGCAGGTAACTTTTAGCTGCCTTTATGTCTGCCTTCTCCATATAATTTTCGGTGCTGTTATAATAGAATGTATCCATTGCCATTTTATAGGAAGTTTCAATTGTAAGGTCTGTAATACTTTTCTCATTCATTAAACCTAAACTGTATCTATAAAACTCCTCATGTGTTTCACAAATTTTTTTGCCTGAAGAAATATATTTTATATGCTTTGGCAGAGGCAGATCGGATTTTTGAAAAGCATATTTTACAATCCTGAAAACGACGTAACATCCTAAAATGATTGAAGAGGTGGGTTCCCTGATATTGTAATTAAATTCTTCAAGAGATTAAGCTTTGTGTATCCGGATAAGGGTTTAAAAAGTCTACCGGCAACACAAAAAATCACTCAGTTTTTTTTAATTCTATCGTTGATAATAATACTTTTCGGGGATCCAGTTCAACTGATAGTGGCTCTTTTACCAGCGGGAATACAAATATTTCTGATTGTTTTTTTATATTAATTTTTTTTAATAC
>JAHEMN010000143.1 GCA_024643645.1 Chitinophagaceae bacterium
ACTTTTCCACGAACATCAATCACTGCTATTTCTTCCACAACTTCATTCGGATTTATTTCACTCTTAGGTTTGATAATTACAGTATTCTCTATAATTGAAAACCCAAGCGATTTATCTTGTAAGCACATTTCCAATGCATACTTTATGCTTACATTTTTTACATCAATATTTACTTTACCGGATCTTTGCAATAATTCTACACTATACAAAAAGTCAACACCGGTTTGCTTGTGTATTTGATTAAATACTTTTTGCAAAGAGGCATTTCTCTCTGAAAGTGTAACCTGCGAATTCCCAATAGCACTCACCTGGAAACTGGCAGCTAGCAATAAAATTGCTGTAAACTTCATAATCAACAGCGTTTTAATCAGTTTTCTTCCACTGAAAACCGATAAATAACTAATAGGTTTTAAATTCATAACTTTGTTAAGTTTGGGTTATACACTAAATAGTCTTGCGAGACTTTTTTTATTTGGGTTAACCTGAACTATTTTCCGTCCCGACTTGCTCTCGGGACGGCTTTTTGTTTGGGTTAACCAGTTCTTTATTTTATACCTGGTCTTACTATTACCTTTCTTCCTTCTAATTCAAAACGAATTACTCCTGTAATTTCTAATTTTTCAAAAACTTTGGAAACATTGACATCTCTTGACATTGTTCCTCCTATATGTTCTTTTATTTCTCCTTTAATTTCTACATCCACATTATACCATCTGGAAATTTGTCTCATAATAGAGGCTACATCAGCTGATTCTCCAAAATAAAATTTGCCGCTTTTCCAGGCCATTACTTCCTCTATATCAGGATTATTATTTAACCGAATTTTCCCGTCTTTACCTAATTGCGATTGTTGTCCTGGTGTAAGAGGTTGAGCCCTTTGCTGCTGTACTGTTAAACCTATTATTGGGAAAACTTTTACTTTCCCTTCAAGTAATGTGGTATTAATTGAAGGTTCGTCAACATATGCATTAATGTTAAAATGTGTACCCAACACTTCTAATTCCTGTTTACCTGTAATAACAACCTTAAATGGTTGCTTTTCATTTTTGGCTACTTCAAAATAGGCTTCTCCTGAAATTTCTACTTTTCGTTCTTTACCAGGAAAACTAGTTGGAAAAGTAAGAGATGATGCTGCATTAAGCCAAACTTTTGTTCCGTCTGTTAACGTTAGTTGATATTCACCACCTCTGGGAGTTGAAATTGTGTTATAGAAAACTATATTTGATTTTTCATTTGATTGATTATATACAAGCTTCCCATCCTCCATTTTTTGTACTGAAGTATTTCCTTCGTTTGCTATTGTTCCGTTTTGTGCACCATCTAGCACTATCACAGACTTATCGCCCAATGTAAGTACGGCTTTGTTACCGCCTGGTATAATATCATTTGAAACCGGAGGGACTGTAGTTTCAGCTACGTTTTGTTTCTCTTTCTTATTTGAAGCAATTAAATAATACCCTGCAAGTCCAAATGTAAGTATAGCAACTGCTGCTGCAACTCTTTTAAATACAGTAAACTGTATTATTCTTCCGGGATTATTTTTTCTGATCTTTGTATGAATGATTTCAAGTAATCTTTTCGCATTCTCGTCATTCAGTTTATCACCATTTTTAATATTCAGTGCAAATTCTTCCTGTAAAAGCTTTTGAAGTATTGAGGTATCATTAGCTTCAATATACTCAAATAACCATTGACGATCTTCGCCAGACCAATCAGAAGCTCTCAGAATTTGTTGAAGTTTTTCTTTAATTTCCTGCACTTATAGTCGTTTCTATAAATACAACGCAATTGTTAAAAAGGGGGGGGTGAGATTTAACAAATTTTTTATACCCCGGTATTCAGCAGTAAAAATAATAGCCCAATACCAGGATTTTTGGAAGCATATTCTTTTATCAACTTTACTGCATCTGATAAATATTCTTTTACAGTATGTTTTGATATTTCTAATATTACTGCAGTTTCTTCGTATGTTTTGCCTTGAATTTTACAAAGTTCAAAAACTCTTCTTTTTTGAGGAGATAATTCTGCCATCGCCTTTTCAAGTATATCAACCTGAATATCATAGACATCAGGTACTGATTCATTTTGAGAATTTTGCTTTTCCAGCTCTTTCATTAAAAGCATCTGCCTATGTTGCTTTTTCATCATATTAATCGCTCTGTTATAGCTTGAAACAAAAAGCCATCCACCAACAGAACGTTCTATATCAATTGATTGTCTTTTTTCCCATAAGCCAATAAACACTTCCTGGACAATATCTTCAGCTATAATTGTATCATGGGTTAACTTAAATACATTTTGAAAAACAGCTTTTTGGTATTTCCAGTATAATTCATCAAATGCCACCAGGTCATCCTGCTGTAATAACTTAAGTAAAGCTAACTCACTATTTATTTCATTATTTGACATAAATGCATGAAATGATCAAGTAAAGCTATTTAAAAAACAAAATAAAAGGCGGAATTGAATCTTGAACAATTAATGGAACTCATCAAGTCATTATAAAAAGTTCATGAACAAAGGATAATAATCAGAAATGGCATGCTTACCGGAAATTTTCATTTTACCCCACCAGAAAAAATAGAACAACTTTTAAGAAAAGAGGGTATTAAAGTTGAAAACAATAAGATCGTAGATTTTAATAAATACTTTGGGACCCTTAAAAAGAATTAAGTTTTTAACCGAAATATTTTTGAATAACCAGAAATTCAAAATAAAAGAACCGGATTTAAAAAAAAATTATGCTTGCTTAAAAAAATTTATTTCAAATCCAATTTAATTATTCAATACAATTTATCAATCCTGCTCTTCTTTCATCCTGCTGATATTAATTAATGCCCTTCTGTTTTTACTACGTCCTTCAGCATTATCTCTTCCGTTTATCAATTCCATTTCTACAGGACAGCAGGCGCCAAAAGATTCAAAGCTGATTCGGGTACTGTCAATACCTTTTTCTATTAAAAACATAGCACAAGTGCTGGCACGTCTGTCAGATAATATCTTGTTGTACTCTTCTGTACCTAGTCCATCTGTATAGCCGGATATCTGAATTATTGCAGTCAGATCTTCTGCCAGTATATTGTAAACAGAATCCATTTTACCCTGTTCATCAGTTTTCAGATTGTATTTATCAAAATCAAAATATACAGTTACTACATTTTCCGGCTTCAGTACAAGTTTTTTCTCAAGGTAAATATCTGTTGCTGTTAATGCATTTACCAGTAAATCAGATTCATCTGTTCCGGCAATAGTAATACCTGTAGATAGTTCTTTATATGTAGGTCGTGTTATTGTTAATTGTTTTTCCGGTATTCCTTCCAATTCAAAATGATAGATGCCATCTGATCCGGTTATAACTTTTTTTGTTGTTCCATCTGGCTCTGTCCAGCTTAATTCAGCTCCCGCAATTGGCAGCATTGATCTTTTGTTTCTTACTATTCCGGTCACGGTCTTTTGTTTAGGTGCTTTGTTAAGCATATATGTTTCCAAACAACAGGAACTTCCACGATCAGAACTTAAAAGCACCTCGGCCAGTAATGATTTGTTTTCTTGCGCAATAAAATACCGATCATCCCTTGAAGAGTTCAATGGATAACCTATATTTTCAGCTACCTGCCAACCATCTGCAATGCTTCCGTGAGCCTCATATAAATCATATCCACCCATTCCGCCAGTTTTGTTACTGGAAAAAACCAATGTATTACTACTACTATGATAAAAAGGAGTTCCTTCATCAGCAGCAGTATTCACAGCGGAACCGGCATTAACTGCATTACCAATAGAACCATCGTCATTAACGGGTGCATACCAAATATCAAACTGTCCGTAGCCGCCACTTCTGTCTGAAGCAAAGAAAATTGTATTACCATCAGCACTGATAAACGGATGTTTATTATTTGAACTGGAAATATTTAATATTGATAATGATGCTGGCTTGCTCCAGCTATCTCCGTTTCTGGTACTATTAAAAAGGGATGATAAAAGCTTTCCGTTTTCATTTGTCCATTGTGTAAAATATAAAGTATTTCTATCCGGGCTTAGGCTGCCCGTTACCTGGTTTATTGTTTCAGCAGACTCAATATTTATTAATTCCAACTGTTGCAATGTACTACCGTTTAGTGCTGTTTTGTATAACCTGTTATGATATGGATTTATTCCATTTACTTTTAACGAATCTGTATAAGTACTGGTAAAGAAATATTGATCACTACCTGCAGCCACTGGTGCAAACAATCCTTTTTCATTAATAATCGCTGATGACAATTTCATTACTCTAAAAAGAATGGAATCTTTTCTTTGCATTTGATTATGTATAAAGCTGATTGAATTGGAAATATCTTCAGCCTGATCACTATATTTCGTATCTCCTGTTCCCTTATATTTTATTATCGCATTTTCAGCTTCTGTAAAATTATCCAACCGGTGATAGCATACAGCTAACCAATACCATGCGCCGGCAAATGATAAAGGGTCTTTTTCTATGCATTCTTTATACAAAGCCGCTGCTTCATTATAATAATTTGCCATTCTGTAAGCATCTGCCTGTTTGTATAATATAGCTACCCTTGAAGTTGTACCTGTTAAAACAGTAGTTTGATTATGTTTTGAATTGAGTGGAAAATCACTCACTTCTTTTTTTGGTTTTGGCGGATTAAGAAACTGATCATACAGTTTTGCAGCCGTATAGTAATTCCCTGCTGTAAATGAATCATCTGCAAGTTTTAAAGGCGAAGGCTCTTTACGTTGTGCATTCACTGGCAAAATAAAAATACTGCATAAAAAAGCTAAACCCATTATATGCAACGTTCTTTGTTTCTGTAAAAAAGCTATAAGGTTCTTCATAGTGATATGATGATGGATAGTAAAAAAATTTAAAACCTGGGACAATGGATAAAATCAAAAATACTTTTTGTGCCACTACGTTTAATATATGATACACTCAGTTCAAAACTATTTACATTGCGTGTCATTGCACCAAGTTGTGATGTGTTTATATCATAACTCAATCCAACAGTAAAGTTGCGCCAGTCAACACCGATATAGGGAGCTACAGCATCTTTGTATCTGTAGTATCCACCAAACATAAAATCAGTTTCTTCATTTACATTCAATTGCACATATGTTCCCAGCATTGCTTCAAAAGCTGTGCCTTGCTTCATCAATAAAATATTGGGAACAATGCTGGCTCTATTTGTTAAATTATAGCTTACACCACCATGCAAAGTATAGCGCATCGGAATATTATTTAATTCAGCATTTTTAGAAGAAATAATCGGATCCTTTGGACGATTAATGTGAAAAGCAGAAAATCCACCAAACAAATTATATTTCTTTTCAGGAGAAGCATCATAATATAAAGCACCGGCACCCATATCAAAAGTGGTTGATGATGTGGAGGCAAATGATTCTGATGCAAGATTTGAAGCATTGTAACCAGTTATAGGGTTCCACTGTTCGCCCCATTTAAATTTAGTAGGATCTACCCTACGATTGATAATGCCAGCCTGTAATGCCAGCACCAATCGGTGTTCACTTTCAGTCCCAAACTTTACGCCGGTATATGCAAATGATCCGTATGTGCTGGTATAACTAAAGCCTCCGTCGCCTGCAGTCTGGTTTAGAAGACTGCCACCTAATGCTATGTTTTTATTGGTGCGGGTATCATAAGAAACTCCTTTTGTACTGTAAGGATTGATTGCACCTCCCCATTGAGTTCTGAATATGGAAGAGACCCGGTAATCACCATCACTGCTTCCTGTTAATGCAGGATTAATAGATGATGAATAAGTATAGTTCTGTGTAAAATGCGGATCAGTTTGTGCCTTTGCACTATTGACAATTACCAGCATTAAACTAAAAGTTATGAAAGCAGACTTCTGCATCGCATTCTTTTTCATGGTATATAGGATATTAAGATGATTCATACTAATGACGATTTGCTGATTAACGTACTAAAGTGATGGAGCCTTTGAGCTCAATAGTTTTTTCACTGCGCACAACTGCCTTCACTATATACATGTAAACTCCAACAGGTTGCGGCTTACCGTTATGGGTTCCATCCCATCCCCCTCCTGTACTATTTATGAAAGCAATTTGTTGTCCCCATTGGTTAAAGATTCTCATTTCTACTTTCTCAATATAATTACCATATACTTTTAATATATCATTCTTGCCATCTCCGTTTGGCGAAAACACATTTGGCACAAATACATCTTTATTCAATGCCTTTACTGTAATCGTATAATTTTTAGCAGCACCGATACATCCGTTCAGCTGTGGTATTGCAGTTACAGTTCCATTTATATCTGAATTGCCTGAATTAATAGCCGTAAACAATGGAAGGTTTCCTGTGCCAGAAGCATTTAGTCCTATTGTTGAATTAGAATTACTCCAGCTAATATTTACTCCAGATAATGGTGTAGTTAAAAAATTAGTTGCAGATACTAAATCACCATCATTCACAATTATATTTCCGGGTACTGTTAATGTGGGAATACTGTTCACCTGTAATGTAAAAGTCGTTGTTGTTGCACACAGACCCGCAGTAGGAGTAAACGTGTAAATACCATTTACCATATTATCTACTGAAGACGGACTCCAGGTACCGGTAATATTATTAGCAGAGATCGAAGTCAAAACCGGAACAGCCCCACCAATACATATTGATTGGGTTAAACCAAAACTAAATGTTGGTGTGATATTTTGATTCACTGTTACTGTGAATATATATGGTAAGACACAGGTACCACTTGATGATGTAAACGTATACCTATCGCTTGAAGTATTACTTACTACTGACGGACTCCAGGTTCCGGTGATACCATTCATTGATGTAGTTGGCAGTGTTGGTACCGTGCCGCCGTTACAAATAGTCAGGGTTGTACCAAAACTAAAGGTCGGTGTGATATTCGGATTCACCGTTACTGTGAACGTTGTCGTTGTTGCACACAATCCTGCAGTGGGTGTAAAGGTATAGGTGCTGCCTGTTGTATTACTTACTACTGACGGACTCCAGGTTCCGGTGATACCATTCATTGATGTAGTTGGCAGTGTTGGTACCGTGCCGCCGTTACAAATAGTTAGGGTTGTACCAAAACTAAAGGTCGGTGTGATATTCGGATTCACCGTTACTGTGAACGTTGTCGTTGTTGCACACAATCCTGCAGTGGGAGTAAATGTATAAGTATCGCCTGTTGTATTACTTACTACTGACGGACTCCAGGTTCCGGTGATACCATTCATTGATGTAGTTGGCAGTGTTGGTACTGTGCCGCCGTTACAAATAGTTAGGGTTGTACCAAAACTAAAGGTCGGTGTGATATTCGGGTTCACCGTTACTGTGAACGTTGTCGTTGTTGCACACAATCCTGCTGTAGGAGTAAATGTATAAGTATCGCCTGTTGTATTACTTACTACTGACGGACTCCAGGTTCCGGTGATGCCATTCATTGATGTAGTTGGCAGTGTTGGTACCGTGCCGCCATTGCAGATCGTCAGGGTTGTACCAAAACTAAAGGTCGGAACTGTTCTTGGAATGATTGAAATATTTATTGACACTGGTATAGCACATTGACCGGCTGTTGGTGTAAATGCATACGTACCACTAGTTGTATTATTAACAACTGATGGACTCCATGTACCTGTAATACCATTTAAAGATGTTGTTGGCAATATCGGAGCGGTATTACCTGAACAAAATGGAGGATAAGACCCAAAAGTTGGTATACTTAATGGATTTGATAAAATAACACCTGTAAATAAATTAGTAACACATCCATTAATTCCCAATG
>JAHEMN010000026.1 GCA_024643645.1 Chitinophagaceae bacterium
ATTTGTAGATTGAGGTCTTCCATTTTATTTTATCTGATCATGATTTTGCAAGTTTTCTTTCTTCCCGGATCTCACCAATATGGTAGTATGCAATTATATTTTTATCAATCTGATCTTTTTATTAATAATAAAACTTCCAAATAAATGTATTGACGAATACATGAGGGTACTTCTGAAAAGAAATATCTAATTTAATTATAAAATCCGGGATATAATTTATTTATGATCTACCTTTCTGTCAATTCAGTTTTATAACTGTATAAAAGTTTGTCAGGAGGTTAAATGTTCCTATTTTACGTAACTGATTTTCATAATGAACTGAATATAACTGCAGCTGCTGTTTCCTTATTCCAAAGCCGGGATATCTCCATTAACGAAAAAGTAAAAGGAAATTAATAGTTACTGCAAAGGGATCGAACTATAATTACAATAGAATTGTTTCACTTCTTCGGAAAGTGCAAAGTCGTTTTGATGGTGTAAATTGCAAAACGGAGAATTCAGTCTTTTTGTTTCAGAAACTTATTTATCAGATTCTTAATTCTTAAAAAAGATGAAAAAAAGTTTTTTTATTGCCGTATTCATCTCAATAAATATATTTCTGGCTGCATGTCAAAAAAATAAATCAAATACCGGAAATACAACAGAGCCACCGGTTTTGCCAGCAGGTTTTGTAAAAGGGGCAGATATTAGCTGGATCACAGAGATGGAGGCAGCGGGTAAAAAATTTTATAATTCAGCCGGAACGGAAATGGATTGTTTTGCTCTTATGAAATCACTTGGTATGAACACCATCCGGCTAAGGGTTTGGGTAAATCCTGCTCCGTCATGGAATAATGCAGCTGATGTTGTAGCAAAGGCAGTTCGGGCAAAAAATCTTGGATTACGAGTGTTGATCAATTTTCATTACAGTGATTCATGGGCCGATCCGGGTCAACAGACAAAACCAGTTGCATGGAATACATTAAATTTTACAGACCTGAAAACTGCATTGGGTACTCATACTGCCGATGTGCTTAATCAATTGAAAACAGCTGGAGTTACACCTGAATGGGTGCAGATTGGTAATGAAACCAATAATGGAATGTTATGGCCTGAAGGGAAAGCTTCTGTAAGTATGAGCAATTTTACACAATTGGTGAATACCGGATATGATGCAGTAAAAGCGGTATTTCCGACTGCAAAAGTGATAGTACATATATCAAATGGATGGGATAACAGTCTTTTCAGATGGATTTTTGATGGGTTAGTAGCTAATGGTGGTAAATATGATATTATAGGAATGTCATTGTATCCATCATTTGTTTCCGGTGGGTGGCCTTCTGCCGATCAGCAATGTTTTGCGAATATGAATGATATGGTGAGCAGGTATAATAAGGATGTAATGGTAGTTGAAATTGGCATGCCATGGGATGATGCTACTACTTGTAAATCATTTATTGCAGACCTGATCAATAAAATAATTTCTGTGAACGGTAGCAGGGGGTTAGGTATTTTGTATTGGGAGCCGCAGAGTTATGGAAACTGGAAGGGTTATACCCTTGGGGCATTTGATAATAGTGGAAAACCAACAATAGCATTGGACTCATTCAAGTAATGATTAAATAATAGATAGTTATGACAAAACGACCTTTATATTTTCTTTCAGTTTTGTTTTTTGTTTTTTTACAGGTTTCTTCGGAGGCACAACAAAAAATAAATTTTGATGAAGGCTGGAAATTTCATTTAGGACATGCGGGTAATGCTGAAAAAGATTTTAACTATAGTATTTCAACAATCTTTTCAAAATCCGGTGCAGCAAGGGGTACAGCCATAGAGGCAAAATTTAATGATAGTAGCTGGAGAACACTGGATCTGCCACATGATTGGGCAGTGGAATTGCCTTTTGTTAAATCAGATAATTTCGATGTACAGTCTCACGGATATAAGCCTGTTGGTGGTTTATATCCCGAAACTAGTATTGGCTGGTACCGTAAGAGATTTATGGTAAATGCAGCTGATAGTGGTCAACGTTTTCAATTGCAGTTTGATGGCATTTTTCGTAATGCCAATATTTGGGTGAATGGTTTTTTTATCGGAAATAATATGAGCGGATATATAGGGGCATCATATGATATAACCGATATCATAGATTTTAATAAGGAAAATTTAATTGTTGTAAGAGTGGATGCCACTCAATATGAAGGATGGTTTTATGAAGGTGCAGGAATTTACAGGCATGTTTGGCTCAATCAATACGACAATCTGCATATTCCTGATGGTGGTTTATTTGTATATGCTAATGTACAAGGGGCTAAGGCGACAGTAGGTATTGAAACGACAATAGAGAATATGAATCCATCTGATAAAAAATGTACATTGTATTCTTATATCACCGACAGAGATGGAAGAATAATTGCGCAAACAAAAGAGCAATCATTATCAGTTTCTATAAATGGTAAGATAACGATCAAGCAGGATCTTATTGTAAAAAATCCTCACTTATGGAACCTTGATGATCCTTATTTGTACCGGGTTATATCTGTTGTGAAATCAGGGAATAAGATTCTAGATAGCAAAAAGGAACGTTTTGGGATCAGATCATTTCGCTTTGATGCAAAAGATGGATTTTTTTTGAATGGAAAACAGCTGAAAATTCAAGGTACTAATAACCACCATGATCATGCCGGTTTAGGAAGTGCGTTGCCGGATTATATCAATTACTACCGTATACGATTATTAAAGAATCTGGGAGTAAATGCATATCGCACCAGTCACAATCCTCCCACACCTGAGTTGCTGGATGCTTGTGATAGTTTAGGTATGTTGGTGATGGATGAAACCAGGTTGTTGAACAGTAGTGCAGAATATATAAGTCAGTTTGAACGTATGATTTTAAGAGACAGAAACCATGCATCAATATTTATGTGGAGTATTGGTAATGAAGAAGGCTGGATACATACACAATCGAATGGTAAACGAATTGCTCAAACATTAATGAATAAACAAAAAGAACTGGATCCTTATAGAACTTGTACTTATGCAGCAGATGTAGGTAATGTATATAATGGAGTGAATGAAGTGATCCCTATCCGAAGTTTTAATTACAGGGAATCTACCGTTGCTAATTATCACCGTGATCATCCTGATCAACCGGTATTGGGAACAGAAATGGGAAGTACAGTTACCACAAGAGGTATTTATGAAAAAGATTCTATCAGATGTTATTTGCCCGATCATGATATAACTGCACCCTGGTGGGCCAGTACTGCAGAAAAATGGTGGAAGCTGGCAGCAGAAAATAAATACTGGCTGGGTGGATTTGTATGGACTGGTTTTGATTATCGGGGTGAACCAACTCCTTTTCATTGGCCGAATATTAATTCACATTTCGGCATCATGGATATGTGCGGCTTTCCTAAAAACAATTACTACTATTACCAAAGCTGGTGGACAGATAATGATGTTTTGAATATTTCTCCGCATTGGAACTGGACAATCAAATGGGGCGAACCGGCACCGGTGATCAATGTATGGGTGAATTCAAATGCCGATGATGTTGAGTTGTTCTTAAATGGAAAAAGTATTGGTAAAAAAGATATGCCTCGTAATGGTCATTTGGAATGGGATGTAAAATATGAACCTGGTAAATTGGAAGCGGTTGCTTATAAGAAAGGCAAAAAGTTAACTGCAAAACTTGAAACAACAGGAGCTCCTGCAGAAGTTTTACTCACTCCATATAAAACAACTATGCTGGCAGATGGCAGTGATGCAACAGTGATGAATATCAGCATTATTGACCGTGAGGGCCGTGAAGTACCGGTTGCTGATAATATGGTACGATTTACTATCAGCGGACCGGGGAAAATAATTGGAGTAGGTAATGGCGATCCCAGCAGCCATGAACCTGATAAATGTATGGATGGTGCATGGCAGCGAAGTGCTTTCAGTGGAAAGTGCCAGGTGATCGTTCAGTCAACCAAAGAATCTGGTATAATAAAATTCGAAGCAAGTGCCGCTGGGTTATTCAGTGGAAGTACAGATATTATTACCGTCTCTCCCGGAAGTGCTTCAAGTGTAACAATAGATAAAAAATATGAATTGAAAGGAGAAGCTGCAAAACCAAGGGAAGTGACAAAAATGATGGGGGCTGATATTTCTTTTTTACCGCAATTGGAAGAAAGGGGAATGAAATTTTCAGATGAAGGAGTTGAGAAAGACGCAATACAGATCTTAAAAGATCATGGTTTTAATTATGTACGCTTACGCATTTTTAATGATCCTGCCAGAGATAGCGGTTACTCACCGGGGAAAGGTTTTTGTGATCTGATTTACACAAAGCAAATGGCAAAACGTGTAAAAGATGCTGGTATGAAATTGTTGCTGGATTTTCATTACAGTGATTATTGGGCAGATCCTGGTAAACAATACAAGCCTGCGGCCTGGCGTGGATTAAATTTTGAGCAATTGAAAATAGCATTATATGATTACACAAAAAAAGTAATGAACGAATTGAAAGACCAAGGTACGATACCTGATATGGTACAGGTAGGTAATGAGATCAATCATGGAATTGTATGGCCGGAAGGAAATGTAAATCGTTTAGATTCGTTAGCACAGTTATTAAATGCCGGAACAAAAGCTGTAAAAGATGTTGATCCGAATGTTGTAATGATGATGCATGTTGCATTGGGTGGTCAAAATGAAGAAACTGTTTTCTTTTTCGATGAAATGCGAAAACGAAAAGTGCCATTTGATGTAATTGGTCTTTCCTATTATCCAAAATGGCATGGTACATTGGATGATCTTCGGGATAATATGAATGATTTGATCCGCAGATATGATAAGGACATAATAGTAGTGGAGTATTCTGCAAAAAAAGAAGAGGTCAATAAATTGAATTTTGAGTTACCAGGCGGAAGAGGAAAAGGTACTTGTATATGGGAGCCATTGAGTACCTGGGAAAGTATTTTTAACAGAGATGGCAAAAGCAATGATTACATTAAGCTTTATGATGAACTGAACAGAAAATATATAAAGGATAAATAATAAAATTAGGGGATAACTAAAACTATTGAATATGTCAATATATAAACCTTCTGAATCCAGGTATGAAAAGATGCAATATCGTAGATGTGGTAATAGTGGTCTTTTATTACCTGTAATTTCATTAGGTCTATGGCACAACTTCGGTCATGTAGATGATTTTGAAAATTGTAAACAGATCATCTTTACTGCATTTGATAATGGTATTACTCATTTTGACCTGGCTAATAATTATGGGCCTCCTCCCGGTTCTGCAGAAGAAAATTTTGGTAAAATATTAAAATCAAATTTCGCAGGTAATCTTCGGGATGAGTTGATCATTTCATCCAAAGCGGGGTATTACATGTGGCAAGGACCATACGGTGAATGGGGTTCAAGAAAATATTTAATGAGTAGCCTTGACCAGAGTTTGAAACGATTGCAATTGGATTACGTTGATATATTCTATCATCATCGTCCTGATCCGCATACACCGATTGAAGAGACCATGCAAACTTTGCATGATATTGTTCGAAGTGGTAAAGCATTATATGCAGGTATTTCCAATTATAAAGCTGATGAAGCTAAAACAGCAATTGAAGTTTTAACTAAAATGGGAACACCCTGTCTTATACATCAGCCAAAATATTCTATGTTTGAAAGATGGGTTGAAGATGGATTATTAAATGTACTGGAAGAAAATGCTGTTGGTTGTATACCATTTTCACCGCTGGCTCAGGGTTTATTAACTGATAAATACCTCAAAGGAATTCCAAAAGAATCAAGAGCTTCGAAAGAACATGGGTTTTTAAAAATGGCAGATATTACAGACGATAAATTAAATGTCATCCGGCAATTAAATACTATTGCGATCGATCGTAATCAAACATTGGCACAAATGGCACTTGCATGGATATTGAAAGATAAAAGAGTGACCTCAGTTTTAATTGGTGCAAGTAAGCCACAACAGGTTACAGATGCTGTTCATTGTACAGATAATGCTGATTTTACAAGTGATGAATTAATGCAGATTGAACAAATACTCTCTTCATGAACTACCATAAATACAAAAGTTATTGTGAATCAGAAACAGATTGATTCCATCTTTTTTAACCGGGCTGTATCTATCGTTGCTCCAAGCCCTGGTGTTTCCGGTACTTTGACAACCCCATTCTTTTCATAAATAATGCCACCGGTAACCGGGTCTTCTTGAAACATTAAGGCTGTATCAAAATCAAAATGAACTATTAAAGGGCTGCATAATGCATAATGTGCAAATGCTGTCATACCTAACCTGGATTCTAACATCGCTCCAACCTGTAAATGAATATTTGCAGCTTCAGCCATTCTCGCCATTTTCAATCCTTTGAAAATACCACCGCTTTTTCCGAGTTTAATATTCATATACTGGCAAGCTTCTATTTGTATCAATCTTTCTGTATCATGTTCATCGCCGCAACTTTCATCTGCCATTATTGGAATAGGGCTTTCTCTTTTTATTCTTGGCAATTGCATATAATTCCAACGGGCAATAGGTTCTTCGCAATGTTGAATATTCAAAGGCGCTAATGCTTTCAATGTTTCAATGGCTTCATCAACTTCCCAACCCTGGTTTGCATCAATTCGAATCGGAATTGCATCTCCAACTGCATTACGGATAGCTTTTATTCTTAAAACATCAGTGGCTCCGTTCAATCCCAGTTTTACTTTAATAGCTGGATATCCCTCTGCTTGTATCTTCAATGCGTCTTCAGCCATTTTTGAAGGATCTCCAACACTTACTGTATAGTCAGTAATGATTGTTTTGTCATTCTTTCCTCCAATGAATTGATAGAGTGGTATTCCGGCATTTTGCGATGCAATATCATATAAGGCAATATCAAATGCACTTTTAATGCTGGTATTGCCATAAATGATTTTATCCATTAAGGTGATGCAACTTTCAATGTCAAGCGGATTTTTACCTTTCAGTACTTTTGCAAAATATTGTCCTACAATAAAGCTGGTATCCTGGCTTTCGCCATTGATCGGCATAAAGGGGCTACATTCTCCAAAGCCGGTTATTCCTTCTTTTGTATTTATTTTAACGATAACATTCTCTGCTTTTGTTTCTACCCCTAATGAAGTAGTAAATGGTTCTTTTAAAGGAACAGAAAGCTTAAATAACTCTATTTGTTGTATCGTTAATTTATCGGCCATTCTAATGTTTTTATATTGCAATAAAGATAATTGCTTAATAATTTAAATACTAAGTGATTTTTAGCATGATTTATGATTAACTAGATAAAAATCAAAAAATATTCGTTAATCAATACAGAAAACTTTCTATGAAAAGGATCTTGCTATTTTGTTTGCCTTTAATTTTTTTCATCTCTTGTAAAAAGGAAGTGGATGAATTACCAGCGGCAACACAAACAGGTGCTAAAACATTTGGTGCAAAAGTGGGTGGATCTTTCTGGGTACCTCAAGGATTTGGCCCTTTTCCTGCTGATAATTTATTGGAAGTAAGAAGGCTGGGAACTAATTTTTATATTAATGCCCGAAACTTTTCTTCTTCGCCAAAAGAAACAGAATTTGAGATCTTTTTAAAAGATGTTACCGGTGCCGGTATTTATCAGTTGAACACAACTATGGGTAACCGATCTACTGCTGCCAGTTATGGTTTTTATGTAAAGAGAAATTTAACCCCCATCAACGAATGGCTTACGTCTGCAACATATCCGGGAATAGTTCATATCAGTTTATTGGATACGGCGAATAAAATAATTGCCGGAACTTTTCAATTTAATGCAATAGATATTTATGGAAATGGTTCTCCACTGACTGTTACTGAAGGTCGGTTTGATCTCAAATATTAAAATAATATTCTAAAACCTACATTAAGCATTGCAGTTAAAGGTGCATTATCGTTTACAAAAAGATATTTACTAGGATAGTCTGAGGCAGGTATCCATAACCTTCCTTCACCATAAAAGTAAAAATCTCCACCAATTGGTATCTCATAACCAAGGCCCAGATCTGCTGTCAGTCGTTTAAAAGAAGCTGAACCGGATCGAACAGGTACATCATATAATGATGTATCAATATCTACTGTATGTATATTGGATACACGACCAGGTAATAATCCAAATCCGGCGGTTGCATATAGGTTCCAGCCCTTTTCAATATCACAGGCACCAACTAAATATTTTCTCCAGCCAATTGAAAAATGTTTTAAACGTATCTGTGATCGATTGATATAGTCGATCTTATCGGGAATGGTTGACGGTGATTTTGCAGTTGCTGTAAGGCTGTTTCTAAAATTACCATTGGTATAATATGCAAACCAAACATATATTCCGTTTTTGGGGTTCAGATGGAATATAGCATGAATAGTTTGCCCTGCTGCCCAAAACTTTTGATCTTTTTTGATACTACGTTGTACATCCAGATCGGTTGCAATACTAAAACGTAATTCCTGGGAAAAAGTAGTAGTAGTTAATAGAAAACTGCAAACAGATATGATGATTCGTTTTTTCAAAAAATAAGTTAGCTTATTGCAATGTTACTGAATTAATCGTTTGCCTGAAAACAGAAAAGCCATCCCATTAATTTAATGGGATGGCTTTTTTATTATCAATGAAAATATTATTTCATCAGTTTTAATTCTTGAATGATATTTGAGCCTCCGCCCAATTTATCAATACACCATAATACATAGCGAATATCAACACAAATCGTACGGTTCAGGTCTTTATCAAAAGCCAGTTTATGACTTAATGCCTCATAGTTACCATCAAAACAAAGACCGATCAATTCTCCTTTGCCATTAATAACGGGAGAGCCGGAGTTGCCACCAGTAATATCATTAGTTGTGATGAATCCGATAACTAAGTCTTTACGTGTAGGATCCATATATTGGCCAAAATCTTTTTTCTTTAATAATTCGATTTGCCTGGTAGGAAGGTCGAATTCATAATCTCCCGGTTTGTATTTCTCCAGCAAACCTTTTGAAGTGGTTACATAATCATAGAAAACAGCATCTCTCGGACGATATGATTTTACTGCACCATAACTTACTCTCATCGTAAATGTTGCATCTGGATACATCATTTTCGCTTTTACCGGATCCATTTCCATGATACCTTTCATATACAACCTGGCAAATTCCGCATTAGCAGTATTGAACTGCTGAAAATAAGGGCTGTATTTACTTAAATAGTTTGTAATGAATGCACTTGCATGTGCAAATGCAGGATCACTTTGTAAGGCAACACCATCAGGATTTGCAATGAATGCATTCCATTTGGCATCATCAAAGATCATCGTCTTACTGAACATATTTGCGGCATACTTTTTATAAGTAGCATCATCATCCAACGGGCCATATGTATTTTTTAAAGTTCCGTAAAAGCCAATAGGCTGTTGATCCTTATCTACATCCTCATAAAACATTCTTGTAATTGCACCTACAATATTCTGGTCAGAAGTTTTATTTTCATCATGCAGAAAATCAGCTCTTCTTTTATCAGCGGCCTCGGCAATTTTTTTAACATCACTCATTGGAGTGCCCGGTTTTACCAATGCAGCTTCTAATTGTAATAAGGAGCCTGCAAATGCAATAAGTGGTGAACCGTTTATTCCTTCGTTGATATATTGACGGTGTTTGGTATAAGGTCTCCATGCATCATAAGCCTTTGCCCAATCTTTGAATATATTTTCATAATCTGGTTTACCTTTTGCCCAGGCATTGAACTTTTCTTCAAATTTTTGTTTCTGCCCCAACACATCATATTTCAATAACTGCTTTGTTTCGCCATCAAAGAATTTCCAGTAATTGGCAATGCCGGCAAAGGAAGATGACAACTGTAATTTTACTGCCGGGTCTTTTTTCATCTCATCAAACATATACTTTAACCTTACATCACGAAGTTTCACCAATGTTGGGTTATTAATATCAGTTGCGATTTTAATGCCAAATGAACTTTCATATCGATTTGTTCCACCTGGATATCCCCATATCATCGAGAAATCACCATCTTTTAATGGCTTTAAAGAAATAGGTAAATACCATTTTGGTTTCAATGGTACATTTGATGCTGAATATTTTGCAGGTTGTCCATCAGTACTGCTGTACACACGGAAAACAGAAAAATCTCCTGTATGGCGAGGCCACTCCCAGTTATCAGTATCACCACCAAACTTGCCTACACTCTCCGGTGGGGTACCTACTAATCGTACATCAGTATAGCGTTGATATACGAATGCTAAAAATTGATTGCCCTTGAATAATGCATTTACTCTTACTTCTATATTCTTATCAGGATCACTCATTCTTTTATTGATAGCATTCATCACTTCATTCTGCTTTTGAAGTCTTTCTGTACCCGTAAGTCCTTCAAGAGCATCCAAAACTTCTTTTGTTACCTCGTCAATCCGCAAAAGAAACTGTACTGAAATATTTGTAGGAATTTCTTCGCCACGGTTTTTTGCATAAAATCCATTTTGCAAATAATTGTTTTCTACCGTGCTGGCAGAAGCGATAGCATTATATCCGCAATGGTGATTAGTAAATATCAATCCCTGGTTACTTACTATTTCACCGGTACAACCACCGCCAAATATGATAATAGCATCTTTTAATGATGGCTTATTAATGTTATATAATTGATCTTTAGTAAGTTTCAATCCTTTTTTTACCATATCGTTATAAACCTGTTGACCTAATAGCATAGGTAGCCACATTCCTTCGTCGGCAAATGATTTAAAAAACAAACCAATAGCCAGTACAATCGTTATTAATATCTTTTTCATGTGTAAAATTTTATATAGACAAACCTACTATAAAATAAAGGGGTTGCCAAAAAACGGAATTAAGGTTTTAAAATGTATTTTAACAGCTGAATATCAGCTTATGAGAAATAATTATGGTGTTCTTATTTTAGTTTTAACAGTTGCTATACTTAATAGTTGTAGTAAAAAAGATGGAACTACCACTCCGATAGTGCCACCTCCGCCACCAGTACCCGGTTGTGCGGTAAATGCTTCTCCTGCTGCAGGAAGTTTTGTGACAACTACATCAGTAAACCTTAGTTGGACTTCAGTAACAAGTGCAACTGGGTATGATATTTATTTTGGAACTACCACCACTCCTGCTACAATTCTTGTTTCTAATATTACTTCTACTAATTATTCATTTACAATTCCTTCAACAGTTAATGTAACTTACTATTGGTATGTACAACCAAAAAATGCCAATGGAAATGCAACAGGTTGTGCCACTACTGTTACTTCTTTCACTTATATCGTTATTCAGTCGCCACCAGCTTATGGTTATTATGTGGTTGGCTATTTCCCTTCCTACAGAAACCTCGCAGAAGTACCTGATGTAAAATTCAGAATGACAAATACGGTAGTCTATGCTTTTTTTGGAGTAAATGCATCCGGTACTTTATCTGCACCTTCATCACCCGCTGCTACAATCGATGCTGTAGCAACAAAAGCAAGAGTAAATAATTCGAAAATTTTATTGGGTATTAATGATGGTAGTGGTGATGGGAAAACAAATTTCAGGAATATGGCTGCATCTTCTACCGGTAGAAATAATTTTATTAAAGATGTAATGAATAAAGTCCGTCAATATAATCTTGATGGAGTAGATCTGGACTGGGAATTTCCAACAACGAGTGATGGAACTGATGCAACTTTTACTTTACTCATGAAAGAATTATCTGATTCATTGCATCGTGATGGCCGTTATTATCTTACCGCTGCAATTACTGCTGGGAAATATGCAGGCAGTATCCGGGATGCCATCCGGAATGAAATTTTTCCATATGTGGATTTTTTTAATGTGATGGCTTATGATGATTTTAGTACTACAACACCTTACCGCCACCATAGTGATTATGCTTTAGCACAAACCTGTTTGAACTATTGGTTAACTACCAGGAGTATGCCTCCGGCTAAATGTGTTTTAGGTATACCAGCTTATGGTCGTCCATCGGGCATTACACAAACAGGAACCATACTTACGTATAAAGGAATACTTGGTCAAGGTGGAAATCCACTACTCGATTCAGCAATTGTAACGGCAGGTGGGTTTACCAACTATACAATTTATTATAATGGGCAATATACTGTTAAAAGAAAAGCCAAATTAGCTAAAGATATTGCCAATGGAGTGATGTTCTGGGAAAAGTGGCAGGATGCCATTGATGGTAACTCATTACTGAAAGCAGCATGTGATACAATAGGAAGACTGTATTAAGTGATTTATAAAATTGAAGAGGATTCTTAAGTTTTTCTATTGAGTTTTCTCTAGCCCTCATTTTTAAAAAATAAATTGCTGCTACATCTGAGGATTAATGAAAAAGTTTGAAGTTATTAATTAAGAGACCGGCTCATTCAATACTTTCCATAAAGCATCTTTTAGTTCTGTTATTCCATTATTTGTAATGGATGAAATAAATAAATGCGGAATATCAGCCGGCAACTCTTTTTCAATAGCTTCTTTTAATTCATCATCAAGCATATCGCTTTTGCTGATGGCAATTAGAAATTGTTTATCCAGCAATTCAGGATTGTATTTTTCCAATTCATTCACAAGGATGTCGAATTCCTTTTTATGATCATCGCTATCTGCGGGTATTAAAAAAAGTAATACTGAGTTTCTTTCGATATGACGTAGGAACCGATGACCTAATCCCTTACCTTCTGCAGCACCTTCAATAATACCCGGCAGATCTGCAATACAAAAACTTTTTCCATCTCTGTATTCTACCATTCCCAGATTAGGAGTGATGGTTGTAAAAGCATAATTGGCAATTTTAGGCTTGGCAGCAGTAATTACAGAAAGTAATGTTGATTTTCCTGCATTAGGAAATCCAACAAGACCAACATCGGCAAGAACTTTTAATTCCAACACTTTCCATCCTTCTATTCCGGGTAATCCTGGCTGTGCATATTCAGGAGCCTGGTTTGTTGGAGTTGCAAAATTCGCATTACCCAAACCTCCTTTTCCTCCGGGTATCCAAATAACCTCTTGCCCATCTTCTAATATTTCTACTTCCTGTTCCCCTGTTTCTTCATCTCTTGCAATGGTACCGAGCGGTACTTCAATAATGATATCTTTTCCATTTCTGCCATGGCAATTGTTTGCACCACCCTTTTCTCCATTTTCTGCCAGTACATTTTTGTAATAACGCAAATGAAGCAATGTCCATAAATTTCTATTCCCTTTCAGTATTATATGAGCACCACGGCCACCATCACCACCATCAGGTCCACCCAATGCAGTCAATTTATTACGCATAAAATGCTTGTTACCAGCACCTCCATGTCCGCTACGGCAAAAAATTCTTATCTGGTCAACAAAGTTACTTTTTTCCAAAACTGTATTTTTACAAGTGAAGCCGTAAATTAAATTTTATACGGTTGGTTGCAAATATACTTTAACGATAATCAAACGAGATCAAATGAAATATCTGCTCCTGGTTTTTATGATTCCTTTTTTATCAGCTACCGAATGTGGTAAAAAGAAAAAACAAGCTGCTGAAATGGACGAAAAAAATGTTTTGACAGATTCACTACCATCCTGTGTGCAGTTATTGATTGATAATGGAAGTAAAGAAGAACCGCCAAACGCTCCGATGCAGGTTGATGAATACCTGTACAATGAAAAAACAGTTTTTCTATCTATTGCTCAATGTTGTGATCAGTTTGATGTACTGTATGATGAAGAGTGTAATAAGATATGTTCACCATCGGGCGGATTTACAGGTAGGGGAGATGGGAAGTGCACTGAGTTTTTTAAAGAAGCGAAGCTGATCAAAACGATCTGGAAAGAAAAAAAGAAATAAAAAAAAGTCCTGTTTTTATTCAGGACTTTTTCTTTAGTGTCAGGGACATTGTTTATTGCACTAAAATTTTTGTACTGAATACTGATCTTTTATTCTGATCTACTACTTTCACTAAATAAAAACCTCTTGCAGCAGCCGGATCAATTTTAATGGATTGAATTTGTTTTTCACCACCAAGATTTACGATCTGCTGAGAAATATTTCTACCCATAACATCAGTTACCTGTATGGTGTATTGACCTGCTTCCAGCTCATTGAACTGAACTGCAAATTGATTAGTAGTAACCGGATTTGGGAATATGCTTACCCTGCTTTCGCTATTGTCTCCAGTGTTAAGCTTAAAATCAATAGTGGTTGCTTTAGGCCTGTTGGCTGTTGCTAATAAATTGCTGTTTGCCAGATCAGAAGTTTGCCAAAGTGTTCCTTCTATTGTATAAGGAGTGGCAACTAATGATTTATGATCAACAGTAAAAAATGAACTGGCTAATAATGCACTGCCTACTAATATTTTATTATCAGCAGTGATAGCAGCTGCATTAACAGTAAAACCATTTGGTAATCCTGAAATAGCACCAAGGTGTGTTGCAACTTTGTTTTCAAGATTTATTTTAAATACATGATTTCTGGCAGAGAATACATATATGTTCCCTTCGTCATCAGCAATAATATCACCACCGAAGCTGCTGCATGAATTATGTATGGAAACTCCTTTATTTGACTGATCATCTACTATTGTTCCAAGATCAGTTATTTCTAATTTTTTTCCTGTAGTAAAACGGATAAGCTGAGTTGCATCATTGGTCATAGCATAACCATACCCATCTGAAGCAATTACCATACGGGTTACGATATTTCCCTGGTCAGGTGATTTTTGAGGCTTACCTGTGAATACCTGATCGGCAACATAATACACTTTCATTGTTTTCAGATCTATATATCGAAGCTGATCAATGAACATTGGTGTATAATAAAGCCTGTTATTCCTGTCATCGTAGGCCAATGCAGCAACACCTGTTGCAAAGGCAGCATTAATGGCTGTACCAAAACGGGCATCATTCAATGGTGCTTCGAATTGTTTACGGGTGCTTGCATTATAGGCCAATAAAGAAACATCTGTACCATTCAATAATACTTCACTGAACTCGCCTGATTTAAGGTCGATCTTTCTTAAATAACTCCAGTTTGCACCTTGTTGCTTTACATCAGTAATAGCATAGGCAAACTTGTCTGAATTTTGGGCAAAAGAAAAAGTGGTTAGTAGTAAGGCTGCTGATAAAAAATAAAAAAGGGGTAAACTTTTTTTCATAAACAAAGTTTTAAGGGTTTACAATGGCTAAAAATGAATCTTTAAATTACAACTTTTCTGGAACAGACAGAATTAATTTTTATGAATGGAGAAAATTTATTTTTTAAAAGGAGAGTAAGTTTTTGGTTGATTTGCAAAGTTTTCTGGTATGGTAGTTAATGGTTCACAAGGTTTTAAGGTTTCGAAACAATCTTTTGGTAGGGCCTGGTATAATTTAGTTCCTTCCGTTTTCCAACTTATCATTTCATCACTAACCTGTTTTACTATTTTACCGGGATTTCCAACAATTACACTTCTTAGTGGTATTATTTCGCCTTCTTTAATAAAAGTTAATGCGCCTACAATGCTTTCATCACCCAGTTGCACATTATCCATTATTACCGCATTCATACCTACTAAACAATTTTTACCAATGGTGGCTCCATGAATAATAGCTCCATGACCAATATGTGCTCCTTCTTTAAGTAAAACAGTAACTCCCGGAAACATATGAATGGTACAATTTTCCTGCACATTACAGCCATCTTCTAAAACGATCTGACCCCAATCTCCACGCAATGCTGCACCCGGACCGATGTAACAATCTTTTCCGATTATTACATTACCGGTTACTACCGCCTGCGGATGTACAAATGAAGAAGGGTGAACAACAGGTTTAATATTGTTGAACTCGTAAAACATTTTATTTGATCAGATTTTTATCTGTACGATAACATAAGCCTTTGAATACAGCCACTTCATGATCCTTTTGATTGGAAATTGTTATCTGATATAATCCTGTTGATTTACCATTATGTAATTCTTTTGCCTCAGCAATCAAAACATCATCTATATGCACAGGTTTTATAAAATTGATAGAAGTATCTAAGGCAACTGATAAAATATTTCTGTTATTACAGGCAAAGGCAAAAGCACTGTCTGCTAAAGAAAAGGCGATACCTCCATGTACAATACCAAAACCATTGATCATTTCCTTTCTTACGGTCATCTTTATTTTACTATATCCTTCCTTTACATCAAGCACCTCAATACCCAGCCATTGGCTAAAAAGATCATGCTCCATCATATGAGCTACAACTTTTTTAGCATTTTCGTCTTTTTCAGTATTTATCATGTATAATTATTCTCCTATAAAATTAGCTGGTCTTTTTTCTAAAAAAGCCTGTACTCCTTCTTTAAAATCCTTTGTAGATGCTGCCCATTGCTGAAGTTTATCTTCATTCTGTAATTGTTCATAAATGGTATGTGTGCTTGACCATTGTAATGCTTTCTTTGTATAAGCTAATCCCATGGTTGGAAGTGCAGCCAGTTTTTTGGAAATACTATCAATTGTTTCGGCAAACTTTTCATCTTCCACACATTTATAGATCATGCCCATTCTTTCTGCTTCTTCAGCAGATATTTTATCACCAAGCATCATCAATGCACTGGCTCTCTGCCAGCCGATCAAACGAGGTAAGAAAAAAGTACCACCACTGTCTGGTATTAAGCCAATTTTTGAAAATGCCTGTATGAAAGAGGCCGACTTTGTTGCAATGACAATATCACAGCATAAAGGAATATTGGCGCCTGCACCTGCAGCTACTCCATTAATAGCAGCTACCACTGGTTTTTTTAACTCTCTTATTCTAGTAATGATGGGATTATATTGTTCGCTTAATATGCGCTGCATACCCGGACCATTCGGATCAGTAACTTCTGCAAGGTCCTCACCGGCAGAAAAACCTTTACCTGCACCGGTTAAAACCACACAACGAATGGCTTTATCATCTTTGCACAGATCCAGTTTCTCCTGCATCAGCAAAGCCATTTCCCTGTTGAAAGCATTTAATCTATCTGGCCGATTCAAAGTAATGGTGGCAATTGAATCTTTTATTTCAAATAATATAGAAGACATTAGAATAATTTATATCAAAGATACTTATTCCTGATTCTATAGATTTATCGAAATGCTTCCCACCAATTTTGTTCCTTATATTTTTTATTTAACTCTCTTAATTCTCCTAATAGGGGGGTTGCAATTTGAGTTTCCTTTTTTTTTGCTTCGGCTACAAATCTTTCAATAGGATCTTTCCAGTGGTGGAGGGCTAGAGTAAAAGCACCCCAATGAACAGGAATAGCTAATGCAACTTTTGCATCAATAGCAGCCTGAATACTTTCTTCCGGATACATATGTATCTGATGCCAGAGTTCATTGTATTGTCCACATTCCATAAATCCAATATCAAACGGGCCTAATTTTTCACCAACAATTTTAAAATGATTTCCATCACCACTATCGCCACTGAAATAAATATTTTCATTTGTTGTTTTAAACACCCATCCGCCCCACAATGATTTGGCTCTATCTTTCAATCCTCTCCCCGAAAAATGCCGGGTAGGGGTAAAAGTAATCTTTATGTCTTCAAACACTGCTGAATCCCACCAATCAAATTCTGTAATTAAATTTTCATCTATGCCCCATGACTTTAAATGCCTGGCAGTTCCTAATGCGACAAAAAATTGACTGGTTTTAGATTTTAATTTTTCAAAACTTGCATAATCAAGGTGATCATAGTGATCATGACTTAGCAACACAAGATCAATTGGGGGTAATTCATCAATAATGGCTAACGTATTCTTTGAAAATCTTTTAGTGGTGAATGGTGCTATTGGTGTAGTATCATTTCCAAACATCGGATCAATGAGTATCGTTTTATTATTGATGCGTAGTAATAAAACCGAATGTCCATACCAGATGAATTTTGAGCTTTCAGATGCTGCTAAAAAATCAGATTTATTAAATGGTATAACAGGTAAATTTTGTTGAGGTGTTCTTTCTTTCCTGTTCGTAAATTGTTTTTTTATTAGTGAGGGTAATGTACGGAAGCTGATGTCCATTTTGGTTTCTTCCAGGTTCACAAACTTATCACCATTCCAGTTTTTTGAAACGGCAAGTTTTTCAATTTCTCTCTTTGTTAATCTTCCACCAAATTGTTTTCTCACTTAAGTCTGATTATTTAGAATTAATGACATTTAAAATAATCGAATGGCTCTTTGCAATCATTGCATTGATATAATGCTTTACAGGCCGTAGATCCGAATTCACTGATAAGTTTTGTGTTGGTGGAGTTGCATTGAGGGCAGGTTACACCATCTTTTGGGATAGAAATTTTTTTATCCGGAGGAGCAATTCCATATTCTTTTAATTTTCTTTTTCCTTCTTCACTCATCCAGTCTGTAGTCCATGCCGGTGAAAGGACAGATGTGATCTTTACATTTGAATATCCATTTTCTAACATTGCCAATCGTATCTGCATGGTGATCATATCCATTGCCGGACAGCCTGTATATGTGGGTGTGATAATGATTTCTATATTATCATCATCAATAATTACATCTCTTACAATTCCAAGATCAGTGATTGTAAGTACCGGTACTTCGGGATCAGTAACCGTTTCAAGTATATCCCATATTTTTTTTTCTTCTATGGATTTGGGGTTTACCATTCAGCACCGGGATAAGTTCTTTGTACATATTGTAATTCAGTAAGCATAAAACCAAGCAGTTCTGTATGTATTCCTTTTTTACCACCTGTTTGCATAAAAACATTTTCAGGTACTGGCAAAGTGGCTTCTGAAAAAACAGCTGATACTCTTTGCATCCAATCCTCTTTTAATGATGCAACATTTATGATCGTTTCATAAACAGCACTTTCAAACATTTCACCAGTGTATCGCCATAACTCTTCAATAGCCAGCAACATTCTTTCATGACTTTCTTTTGTTCCATCTCCCAGCCTGCAAACCCACTCACTGCTCCATCTTAAATGATAGGCTGTTTCTTTTATCGATTTTGAAGCAATGGCAGCCAATTGCTCATCAGAGCATTGTTGTAGCTTTTCAAACATTAAATATTGAAACTGGCTAAATAAATATTGCCGAAGGATAGTTTGTCCCCAATCGCCATTCTCCTGTTCAACCAATAGTAGATTTTTAAACTCTCTTTCAGTTCTTAAATAAGCCAATGAGTCTTCTGTTGCTTCGCCGCCGGTTAATGTGGCGGCATATTGATAAAAGTTTCTGGCTTGACCCAAAAGATCTAATGAGATATTTGTAATGGCAATATCCTGTTCTAAAATTGGACCATGCCCACACCATTCACTGTTTCTTTGAGAAAGAATAAGTGCTGTGTCTGCAAGATGTAAAGTATAGTCTATTAAATTACTTTTCATAATAACTCACCTTTCGGTGTTGAGAGTTTACATGTGATTTACTTCATCGGGTAATTGATAAAAAGTCGGATGGCGATAAATCTTATCGGCAGCTGGTTCATATAGTTCTCCTGCTTCTTCCGGATTGGATGCAGTGATATATTTACTTTCAACTACCCAGATGCTAACACCCTCCATTCTCCTGGTATAAACATCCCTGGCATTTTCTATAGCCATTTGTGCGTCAGCAGCATGTAAGCTTCCGGCATGTTTATGATCCAAGCCTTGTTTGCTACGGATAAACACTTCCCAAAGTGGCCATGAAGTAGAATCATGTTTGGTCTGATAATCACTTCCCCCACCTTTTTCTTCCGGAATATCTCCGTAAAAGAATTTTTTTATAAAGAAATTATTCATTGCTTAACTATTAATTGTTATGTATCAGGCTGCTTTTGTTTTTGACTGTTTTTTTTCAGCGTAAGCCATTGCTGCTTCTCTTACCCATTGACCATCTTCGTGAGCTTTTCTTCTTGCATTGATGCGTTGTTTATTACAAGGACCATTGCCTTTAACCACATTCCAGAATTCATTCCAGTCTATTTCACCAAAGTCATAATGTTTTCTTTCTTCATTCCATTTAAGTGCAGGATCGGGTAAAGTCATTCCCAGCACTTTTATTTGCTCAGCGATCATATCAATAAAATTCTGTCTGAGTTCATCATTCGTTTTCCTTTTGATCTTCCATTTCATGCTCTGATCACTATTGGTACTTTCGCTATCTCTCGGTCCAAACATCATCAATGATGGCCACCACCAACGGTTGATCGCATCCTGGCACATTGCCTTTTGTTCTTCAGTACCTCTGCTCAATACCAGTAGTGTTTCAAATCCCTGGCGTTGATGAAAGCTTTCTTCTTTACAAATTCTTACCATTGCTCTTGCATAAGGTCCGTATGAAGTACGGCATAGCATTACCTGGTTAAGTATTGCTGCTCCATCTACTAACCAGCCGATGGCACCCATATCTGCCCAGGTTAAGGATGGATAATTGAATATGGATGAATATTTTGCTTTGCCGCTATGCAGATCATTGATCATTTCATCACGGCTCATTCCTAATGTTTCTGCAGCAGAATATAAGTATAAACCATGGCCTGCTTCATCCTGTACTTTAGCTATCAGGATTGCTTTTCTTTTCAATGATGGTGCTCTTGAGATCCAGTTACCTTCTGGCAGCATTCCAACAATCTCACTATGTGCATGCTGGCTTATCTGTCGGATATTCGTTTTCCTGTAAGCATCCGGCATCCAATCTTTGGGTTCTATCTTTATTTCATTATCTATTTTCTGCTGAAATAATTCTTCAAAATTCTGTACAGGCATCACAATAAATTTAGTTTACAAAATTACAAAAAACTAACGCCTGTTTGGGCGAATTGTTGAGGATTATGGACTATAATTATGCGAATAAAGCGTTAAGGCTGGAATAAAATATTGAAATTAGCTAATCAGGTTACTTTACATCAAAGTCTACTACCACTTTTTCTGTTTTGGGATGGCTTTGGCAAGTGAGAATATAGCCTTGCTCAACTTCCTCATCTTCTAAGCCCCAATGCACATCCATTGATACCTCACCTTCCAGTAGTTTGGCTTTACAGGTACAACAAACTCCTCCTTTACAGGCAAAAGGCAGGTCAGCACCTTCTTTTAATGCAGCATCAAGTATTGAAACATTGCTGGTTAATGAATGGTTGAAATCAAAACTTCTTCCATCAAGTTTAATAGTGACCTTACTCTTTGGGCCTGTGCTTACTGAAGTTTGGTCAGTATCAACAGTGGTTATTTTTTGACCCGGAGTAGTAAATAATTCAAAATGTATTTTCTTTTTGTCAATTCCTTTTGATTCCAAATAGTCTTTCACACAAAAGATCATTTCCTCTGGTCCGCAAATAAAAGATTCATCCATCGTTTCATATTCTATCAGTTTTGACAATTCATCTAGCTTCTCATTGTTTATTTTGCCAAAATTGATTGTAGCATCTGTTCTTTCTCTACTTAAGATATTGATGAAATTGAACCGTTGCAGGTATTTATTTTTTAAACCTTCCAGCTCTTCAAAAAAAATAATAGAGCTGCGGCTTTTATTACCATAAACCAATGTAAATGAACTCTGAGGTTCTGTTTCCAGTGTGGTTTTAATTATAGAAATAATGGGGGTGATTCCACTACCTGCTGCAAACGCTAAGTAGTTTTTTTTATTCTCTGGATTTAATTCAACATAGAATTTTCCAACAGGCGGCATTACATCAAGTATATCTCCTTTCCTTAAATTTTCATTGGCGAAAGTGGAAAATAAACCACCATCAACTTTTTTAATCGCCACTTTCCACACATTCTCTAATGGAGAACTACAGAGTGAATAGGTTCTTCTCACCTCCTCTGCATTTATTGTAGTTCGCATGGTGAGGCTTTGCCCTTGCTTAAAATAAAAATCTTCTTTAAGTTCATCAGGAATTTCAAAAGCTACAGAAACACAATCATCTGTTTCTTTATTTACTTCTTTAATCTTTAGTGAGTGAAAGTGGATTGACATGTTCTCAATTCTTTTTTAATCCATTGATCAGGAGATTAACCATATTATCTTCTATCTCTTGCGGCGATATTTTTTCTGTGCTTCGATGCCAGAACTCTAGTCCTCGAACTGATGATAAAATGGTCAAAACAGCAACATACGGCGAAATCTCTTTCATTTCTTTTTGCAAAAATCCATCAGCTACTATTTTTTCCATTTTAACCACATATTGATGCCTTTGTATATTAAAATTAGTAAGGTAGGGTTCTGAAAGATGCATCCATTCATTGATCATGACAGTGTAATCGTCACATCTGTTGATCATCATTTGTACATGAAAACGGATCAGTGATTCAATTTTCTTTATACTGGTGAGGTTACTTTTTTCCAATTCTTCAAGGTGCACATTACAATCATTGGCTGTTCTGAAAATAATTTCCTGTAAAATTTCAGATTTTGATTGAATATGATTGTATAAGCTGGCCGCTTCAATTCCAACCATTTCAGCAAGATCCCTCATAGAAGTTGCCGAAAACCCTTTTTCTCTAAACATAGAGGAAGCCCTGAGAAGTATAAATTCTTTTTTAGAGGCTTTTTTGCGTTGATCAGTAGCCATGCTCAAAGATACTATTCTGCCATTAACATGGTTTGATATTGGTAATAAAAAAGTAAAGGGAAATTATTTGAAATAACAGCTACGTTTTTTCCTATACTTAAAAACCTGTAGGTTTGCCGCCGAATACAAGTCTGAGTGAAAAAAGTCATTTTTAACGTTCAAACTTTACTAATAATCTTCAAATATCAACTATGTCTTTGATTTCTGTAGGAACTATGGCCTTTGATGCGATTGAAACTCCATTTGGAAAAATAAATAAGATCGTTGGTGGTTCTGGTACTTATGTAGCCTATGCTGCCTCTCATTTTGTAAAACCTGTGCAACAGATCTCTATTATCGGGTTCGATTTTCCAAAGGAGGAAATGGAAGAGCTTAAAAAAAGAGGTGTTCAGCTGGACGGAGTGGAAATAGTTGCTGATAAAAAATCATTTTTCTGGAGTGGTAAATATCATGAGGATATGAACAGCCGTGATACATTGATCACTGATCTGAATGTATTAGCTGATTTTGACCCTAATGTGCCAGATAGTTATCAAGGAGCAGAATTTTTAATGCTTGGAAACCTGATGCCAAAAATTCAATTAAATGTGATCCAGGAATTAAAAAAGCGGCCTAAGCTAATCGTAATGGATACGATGAATTTCTGGATGGAATCTGCAATGGCTGATTTAAAGATCGTTTTAAAGTATGTGGATATGCTGATGGTCAATGATGCTGAGGCAAGACAATTGACTGGTCAGTTTTCATTAGTAAAAGCGGCCAAGAGCATTATGGAAATGGGGCCTAAGTATCTGATCATTAAAAAAGGAGAACATGGGGCATTACTTTTTCACAATGACGAAGTGTTTTTTGCACCGGCATTGCCTTTAGAAGAAGTATTTGACCCAACGGGTGCCGGAGATACTTTCGCAGGAGGATTTATGGGACATTTAGCAAAGACAGGTGACATCTCATTTGAAAATATGAAAAGGGGAATTATTGTTGGCTCAGCTATGGCAAGTTTTTGTGTAGAAAAGTTTGGACCTACAAGACTAAAAGAAATTACTCAGCAAGATATAGATATGAGATTGCAACAGTTTAAGAATCTTGTTAGTTTTGATATTGAGTTGGTATAAAACTTCGCTAGAATATTTTAAAAAACGGCTTCCATTAATCAGGAAGCCGTTTTTTTATTCGGCTGAAATGTTTTCTTCGCCTGTTGAGTCATGTTCTTCGTTGAAAGTAAGTTCAGTAGGTTTGGCCACTTCTAAATTATTGCAAAGTGGTACTAATAAGGTAGCTGAAAGATCAATAATTAACGCAGCTATAATCAATTTATAAACTGCTTGATTGCCAGTAAAAGAATTAAAATTTGGAAATGGTGAAAACACCTGTGTTATAATAAATAATGAAAAAACAACAATAGCTGTTGTTGCAGTTATACGGGCATACAGTGCATATTTGTTCTGTAAATTGAAATAATGCAACAAATTAATATGGGCTATAGCTATTGCGGAAATAAAAAATGAAAAGACGATTTTTAAAAAAATATCATTACTGAATTCTGTGAGTATTAATGTAAATACCAATAGAAAGGCTATTCCTGATATAATAATACCCGCAATTCCTAAATTTTTATTTTCAGGTTTCCGGCCTGCTATCATTGATATTACTGCGGTCATACCAAACAGTATAATCGACATACAAATTGCAAACAATTTTCCTGTTGCCTGGCCAATATTTTCAATCGTAACAGACAAAGCTCCGAATATACCTGCCATAATTACTATTACAACTGATGCTTTTATCAGCTGTTGATTTTTAAAATTCATAATTCAGAAGTTTTGATTATAATTTCCGGGCAAGGACAACCGGGTTTTTGAACTTTTCTTTTTTGCCTTGCAGATTAAATATTTCAGTGAAGATAATATAAGTTCCTACCGGTAGTTTATTTCCTTTATCATCCAACCCGTCCCAGTTCCAATAACCTTTCAATCCTAATGTCCCGTTTCTGACAAGATTGCGTATAGGTCGGCCTGCTGCATCAAAAATAGTAATGTTGGCTATAAATCCAGGTTCCGCTACTTCATACTGAACAGTTGCTATATCATCTCTGCCATCATTATCAGGTGAGAAAACTTTTGGTACTATTTCTATCGTGGCATTAATGGTATTTATTAATTTATACTGAGAGTTTTTGTAGGTGGGAGTTCCGTACCCTGCTGTAGAAGCTGCACTATGCCAGTTAGTAGCTTCTTGTGATGGTCCATCCGGATCAATTCTTTCCAGTGAAACACCCTCCTCATTGTCTATTAATTTAAAATGCCAATTCTTATTATAATTCACTTCATCTACAACGTTACCTTGTTGATTCAATAAAATTGAAAATCCTTTATCATCCGGCATGGATGGTAGTGAGGATTGTGAAAGTACCCAATCCTGGTTCTTTACTAAATACTCCCTGTTCAGGCTGGCAGTGTTTTCTGTAACTACAATATAATCTTCAGGAAAAACAAGCCATGCGGTGGAAGTTAATTGTTTAATGCTGCTGATTATGTTACTACTGCTCCTGTTTGCAATAAAGAGCTTTGATGCATCAAATATCTTATTGCTTTTATTATAAAATTCTGTGTAGTCGAATGCATTGCTTCTTGGATTAAACAAAATTTCATTGACGATCATATCAAGTGCATTCGCATTCTCAGGTAATCCAACTTTAGCTTTATTATCAATGCCGATCAAATTCCCTTTGCAGTCTGTTATATTATTTGCTGTAAGCATATAAATAGTGCGGGGCTGCATTGGGCTGCTGAGTGTTAATCGAACTTCATTGAATAAAGGTCCGATAGTAATTGCGCCGGTAACAGCTATACCGTTGCTGAATGAGTAATTGGCAATTGTTGCACCTTTTAAAGAATCAACCGGCTCATTAAATACTGCAACTATGGTAGAAGCATCGATCGTATATGCTCTTTTTAATAATGGTGATGATTGATCATTATTTACTGCATCTATCGAATTCTTTTTCCCGGGTGTTCCTCCAAGAGTATTTACACTTGCTTTCCAGTTATTACCTCCTGTGCAAGGATTTTTTGTATCAATCATTTCCAAAGACCACCCTCCATCTTTTTTCAATTCATTCTGGTACCAGCTTATATCATATACCAATGCATGTATAATTTTTCCTGAAGCATCTTTTAATGAAAGTTGGTCACCATCATTATCCAGTGAAGGGAAACTCGTTGCTGAAATTGTTGTTCCAAAAGCGGACATAGCCGCCGTTGCACTGCTGGCACAAACGATCACAAAACTATCCGGTAATAATGTAAAGCTTGGAAATGCTCCACTGGTGCTGCTTGCATCGCTTAATCGCCAGCCCTGGAGGTTGATAGGGAAACCGGTTGTATTTTTTAATTCGATCCACTCGTTATTAGGTAAGCCAACTTGTGGAGTAGGGTCCGCCATCAACTCATCAATTACAATATCATATCGCTGTGCAGTATAAAAATTGAAATTTCCTGTTCCATTTACAATTGAATTACCGGACAGGTCTTTAACAACATTTATAGTGATCGTATTATTTAATCCATTGGGAAAGCTGCTAGCGAAAGTAAGATGTACTAATGCATTATTTATAGCATCTCTGACAGCAGTTGCCGGGTTTCCTACAGCATTATTAACTACATAGTTTGATAAGGATTGACTTGTAGTTAGGTCAACCGGCTCATTAAATAATACATCCAACGTATTTGGTGAAAGTGCAGTTAATGATTGTATAGCCGGAGGTGTTACGTCTGGTACATATGTTTTTACTACGAAGTCATCAAAGAAATGGCGTTGAAAAAAACTGGCGGTGCTTTGTCTAATCCAGATCCCAAAGAAAGATGAGGTAGTAAATGTAGCATCTGTAACAGATCCTTCACTGCTAAAATTATTTCCGGTACCGGTAAGATCTCTGAGTAAGGTCCATTGATTAGATGCATCACGGATCACTTTTATTTTCATCACATTATTGCTAGTATTTAATACCCCGTCTATTCCATCGATAAGTATTGTACTCGTTCCATTAGCGTTTTTTCTGTATAAGGAAATCTCATCATTAGTGTTTCCCACACGAACGTAATAACCTGTTGTTGCAGATAATGTAATATCACTGGCAGAAGCTGTCAGGTAAAAGTCAATATAATTAGTTGAAGAAGGGTTGAAAGTAATCTGGCACCAGAATTCCCATTGAGCAGTAGTAGCTAAAGCATTTGTTGTTGTTATATAAAAATTGCTACTGGCTACTACATTATTGCTTTGTAATTGAAGAACCGGGTTTATGATCCAGTCACTACTATTACCAGTCCAGGTGGGATTGGAAGTGTAATTTCCGTCATTGAAATTATCAATAAACTGACTGTTTGCTTTTATATTTAAAAGAATAAATGCAAAAAACAATAAGCGGACACACTTTTTGATCATATAAGAATTAATGCAAGAAAGGTAGTAATTACGAAATTTAAAATACAACTATTTCATTTATATATGAACAGTTGTTTGTAAATATAAAGAGAGTTTGGAAGCAATTTCTTTTGTGATTATCTTCGACCCGTTATGATGAAAATTAAACATACTAAACGCAGTAAGAAACATTCCTGAGGGAAGGTTTGCAACGTTTTGTATGTAAAAACATAAAAATAGTTCAGCAGGCCTTCCCTAACCGGAAGGCTTTTTCATTGTCCATCGAAGCTTGAGCGAAGGAGTTTTTTTAAAATTGACTTATAAATATAAAACACAATAAATGAAAGTTGCAGTTGTAGGTGCTACCGGCTTGGTTGGCACAAAAATGTTACAGGTATTGGCCGAAAGGAATTTCCCGGTTACAGAATTGATCCCGGTTGCATCTGAAAGATCGATTGGGACAGAAGTGCTTTATAAAGGAAAAAAATATAAAGTTGTTGGTATGGCTGATGCGATTGCAGCTAAACCTGCAGTTGCTATTTTCTCAGCAGGTGGAAACACTTCATTAGAGTGGGCTCCAAAATTTGCTGAAGCTGGTATTAAAGTGATCGATAACAGCAGTGCCTGGAGAATGGATCCATCCAAAAAACTGGTAGTACCGGAGGTTAATGCTGAAGTGCTTACAGCAAGTGATTATATAATAGCAAACCCAAACTGTTCTACAATACAAATGGTTGTGGCTTTGCAACCATTACACAAAGCCTATAAGATCAAGAGAGTGGTAGTGAGTACTTACCAAAGTGTTACCGGTACCGGTAAAAAGGCTGTTGATCAGTTATTCAATGAAAGAAAAGAGGTAAAAGGCGAAATGGCTTATAAGTATCCAATAGATCTTAATGTGATACCTCAAATTGATGTATTTCTGGATAATGGCTACACAAAAGAAGAAATGAAGATGGTAAAAGAAACCTGTAAGATTATGCAGGATGATACCATTAAAGTAACTGCCACTACGGTTCGTATACCTGTAGTAGGAGGACATAGTGAAAGCCTGAATGTGGAATTTGAAAATGAATTTGATCTTGGTGAAGTAACAGCTTTGCTTGCAGCTTCAGATGGTATTGTTGTACAGAACGATGATGCTGCTCAGTTATATCCAATGCCTTTATGGGCACATGAAAAAGATGAGGTATTTGTAGGAAGGCTACGCCGTGATGAAACACAACCTAAAACGTTGAATATGTGGGTAGTTTCTGATAATTTAAGAAAAGGTGCAGCTACCAATGCAGTACAAATAGCAGAATATATGTTGAAAGAAAATTTATTGTAATAGTTAGAGTCGGGTGATACAGTTTATTCTATATCACCCGATACTTTAATATCTCCAGGAAGTTATATCTGCGTTAACAGGTTTTCTTGTCTTTACTTCCTCCGCCCATTTTGTAATAAACATTTGATTGTATCGTAACCGGCTTATATAATTTGGTTGGGTATGGTCTCCGTTCCAGCAATGCTCTGCTCTATCACCATAATCTACTTCGCAATTGCAAGTAGGGTTTTCCAATTTCTTGATCATGTCTTCAGCTGAATATACTGCATTATTCAAATAATAATTATCCATATCGCCTACATAAATATGAATTTTTCCTTTCAGTTTTCCTCCAATCTTTGGCCAATCTCTTTTTATAATATGTGCCAGATCATAATTTTCTTTCCAGTAAGCCGCTACATTTTTATTGATCTTCCCGGTATATTTGTCAAAGATCCTTTCAGGATAACCATCTTTTCCTACAGGAGAATAAACAGCTTCCCAAATATCAAACTGATCACCGCTTCTGCTTTTGGTTCCTAAAGCTAATTCTCTGTGATTCATATCTTTTACCATACTACTTACATGACCTAAATAGTCCCTATGCCCGGGCTTCAATGTTTTTTTAAATGGACCTTCCTCGTAATAAGCATTTTCATCCTTATAAATGTTTACAGTTGTATAATGATTGAAATCTATGGGATCAGGACATGCAGAATAACAACCATTGTATTCATCAGGATAAAAAACCTGCGCTGCTAAAACTTCCCAACCTCCTGTACTCCCTCCATACATAAATCTTGCCCAGCCTTCGCCAATTCCTCTGTATCTTTTTTCAATTTCAGGAATTAGCTCATACGTTATTGCATCGCCATAAGGACCAAGGTTAGCAGAGTTTACAGCATAAGAATCATCATAATATGGATTGGCATGCTGAATCTCTATTGCAATTACTCTTGGAAAATCAGGGCCCGTCCATTGTTTATAAAAATCATATGATTCCTGCTGTACAATCTTATTGTATCCGATAAGATTAAATCGACTAACGGTATCTGGTTTTAAATTCTCATCTGGCGGAGTGGTTCTCCATCCACCAAAATCATCTGGGAAATGGCCATGAAAAATAGCAAGTGGATATTTCACATCAGGATGTGTATCCCATCCTTCAGGTAATAAAATGTGAGCTCCAAGAAACATTGGGCGACCCCAGAATTCAGTAAGTAGTTTACTTTGAATCTTAATATGTTTTACATATTTACTATCTTTTGGTTCTTCAATCGAAGCAATCTTTTTACTTAGCGTTAAAAGAATTGATTTTTTATTAGCCGGGTTAAAATTTTGTTTTACAGGAACTGAATATAAATTACCCGGAGCAAGATTCCAATGTTGGCCTTCCCCCCGATCCATAGGTAGCTTTACTATGTGTCCATCTTTACGTTTAAAGGTTTCGTAGATGTGAAATACTACTTGCAAGGTATAATCACCTTGTTGTATAGCGTTTAATTTTTCAATGGGGTAGCCAAATGCTTTGGAATCTATAATTTTATTAGTTCCGGGTTTCCAGTTTTCTATGTCAATACCAAAAACCTGTTGAGATGAGGGATTATCTGAAATTTGAAATCTTGGTTCTCCTGAATGTTTTTTAGAAAGTAAAAGAAGCAATCTTCCATCTAAAGATTTTGAACTTAGGCTATCCGGTAGATATATAGTAAAACTTTGAGATGTAGCAGAAAAATATGCCGCCATCAGAAGCAGAAAAGAGATAATCTTTTTCATTTTGTTTTTTTAGAAATCAGGAAAGTGATTTGTTCAAAAATTCAATAAGTGGTTGAAGTGTATGAAATGCTGCTGCCGTTTTTTTTGCAAGATCTTTTGCTGTAAGATCTGTATTTTTTACTTCAATCATTGAAACAAAGCTTTTAAGTTTCAGGTATTCAGCAGCCGGATTTTCAGGATCATATCCTTTAGGTAAACGGATTAAAGAGTATTCTGGATTTTTACT
>JAHEMN010000144.1 GCA_024643645.1 Chitinophagaceae bacterium
CCCGGTATAGATAATAATTTTAATTCCCTGCTGAGATTCTGTGTAAAATCGTTGGGGAAATAAATAGCATTAGAAAGAAGTTGCCTGTATTCGTGACTTTGCTTTAATTCAGTCTCAACAAATTCTATTTTTGTATGAATTCTTAATTCATTTGCCTTTTTTATAGCAAATTCAGTCTGGCAAAATCCTGATAACAGATCTTTTACTTTATTGAATTCAAGTTGCACATGAGCCGATTCAGGAAAAAGTTTCATATTATTTGTAAACGGATGCTTTTAATTTAGGTTCACAAAGTTAATTGTAATCCTTTTTAAAAACTGATCGTAAAACATTTGAACATAACTATTGTTATATAGCTGTTAAGAGTTTAAAAAAAAGGGAATATGTCAGCTCATTTACAAACCATTGGCTCCTTTTAAACGTACATTACATGAGGATCAAATTATGGAGTATAAAATATTTACAATGAAATCTATTTTTTCCGGCTTTATAATAAGCCTTATTACTTTTGTTTCCTGTGCCCAAAAATCATCAAACTCAACAAAAATAAAACCCAGTAATACAACAATGACTAATTCAATGGAAAATAATACATCACAAAAAACAGAAACTGCCACTTTTGCCAATGGATGTTTTTGGTGCACTGAAGCAATATTTGAAGAACTGGATGGTGTTATAAGCGCAACTTCAGGCTATACAGGCGGACATGTAAAAAATCCCACTTATAAAGAAGTTACAACCGGGCAAACCGGGCATGCGGAAGCTTTGGAAATAGTTTACGATCCAGCTAAAATTACTTTTGATGAATTACTGGAAGTTTTTTGGGAAACACATGATCCCACAACATTGAACAGACAAGGAGCAGATGTAGGAACACAATATCGCAGTGGTATTTTTTATCATAACCAGGAACAAAAAGAAAAAGCAGAAAAATATAAAGCTGCACTTGATAAAAGCGGAGCATTTGACAGCCCGATTGTAACAGAGATCACTGCCTTTACTGAGTTCTATGCGGCTGAAAATTACCATCAGCAGTATTATGAAAATAATGAGAATACAAACCCCTACTGTCGTGTGGTCATTCGTCCGAAACTGGAAAAATTCAGAAAGGTCTTTAAGGATAAATTGAAAATTTCTAATTGATCAACGATCAATCATTACTTAAACCTGGCATATCGCAATTCCAATAAATTCACAGCATTAGGTGTAAAGTTTAGTACATCAGGCTGAACCAATCTTACAACCTTATCATACCAAAGCGGAACAACAGGTGCATCATTCATCATGATCTGGTCTGCCTGTTGATATAATTTGTATCGGACTGAATCATTGTCTTCTGTAATTGCTTTTTCAAAAGCCAGATCAAAAGCGGAACTTTTATATCTAGTATAATTAGGCGGTGCAGGGTTTTTTGAATAAAAAACGGAAAGATAATTCTCTGCATCCGGATAATCTGCGATCCAACTACCCCGGAAAAAGGCTGCAGTAGAACTGGATGTCATTGTCAATAATAAAGCCTTTTGCACAACTTCAACCTGTACTTTTATTCCTGACTCCTCTAATTGCTTGGCAATAAAGTTGGCCATATCTGCATAAATGGCAATTGTCAGCAATTTAATTTCAGGCAATCCTTTCCCATCTTGAAATCCTGCTTCTGATAAAAGCTGTTTTGCTTTAGCGGGATCATAGTGATACCCTTTTACTGCAGCAGCATCAAATGACGGCAATCCCATTGGTACAAAACCAGATTCTGCCGGTGTTCCCAATGAATTACGGAGATAAAGCACCATTTTCCGACGGTCGAATCCATAATTTATCGCTTGCCTTATTTTTCTATTCTTTAATGGAGAATTCTTAACAAGCTCATTCGTTGAATCAACCATTATTCCAAGATATTCAATATTGAGGTATGGATTTGTTTGTAAAACTATTTTCCCTTTCCAATCTTTTCTTAATGTTCCTTGCTTCGTTAATATTTCATCTTTAAAAGAAGCTTCAATATCATTTATAAAATCAAGTTGCTTTTGCCTGAATAATAAAAACTCAGTAGCCTTACTATCATAAAACGAAATATTAACTCCATCCAAATAAGGCAATCTTTTTCCCGTACTGTCCTTTTCAAAATAATTTGGATTTTTTTGCATGATCAATGCCTGCCCTTCTTCCCATTTAATAAATTTAAAAGGACCTGTACCAACAGGATGGCGCCTGAAATTGATGCCATATTTTTCAACTGCTTCTTTGGGCACTATAGAACAGTATTGCATGGAAATAATACCCAATATGGGAAGATAAGGCCCCAACAATTTCAATTGAAAAGTAGTGTCATCTATAGCTTTAAATGGTTGAATTGAATCCACCTTACGATTGAATATCCAGGCACCGGGGCTAGCGGTTTCCTGATCAATGATCCGGAAAAGGCTATACTCCACATCATATGCTGTTAATTTTCTTCCCTTACCATTTGTAAATGCAACATCATCATGAAAGAATACATCATCTCTTAAATGAAAAGTAATGACACTTCTATCTTCAGAAATATCCCAGCTTTTTGCAATGGATGCAACAATATGAAGGTTGCTATCAATTTCAACCAAGGTATTATAAAACTGATGGGCGACCCACATGGTTGATTGACTTTTTGCAAATGCCGGATCTAAAGAAGATATGCCATTGAATTCATTGTAATGAAAAATATTCGATTCGCTTTTTTCTTTATTGTAGCAAGCAACTAATTGAATTAAACAAAAACCAAATAAAAGTGATCTTATGTAATTATTTTTAACGTTCATCTTAACTATCAAACCTTAAATTTACAGTTTAAAAATTACCGAAGTGCAATATATAATCCGTTCTACATATCTCGTTTTAATCACTCTATTTTCTTTAAGTGCCTGTGCTCAGCCATTACACCAACATAGAAATTTCACCATGCAGGATACACTAAGAGGAACCATTACTCCGGAAAGAGCCTGGTGGAATGTAGCTTACTATGATATTTATGTAGCACCCGATTATAAAACAAAAACAATTTCCGGATGGAATCAGATCGATTTTACTATTAAAAACGAAGGCATCAATAAGAAAATGCAGATCGATCTGCAATCACCAATGATGATCGACAGTGTTATTTTCAATAAACAAAATATCACTTCCTTAAAAAGAAATGGCAATATCTATATCATTGATTTTGGCAAGTATAATTTTGATAAATCGATAAATTCTTACACTGTAAAAATTTATTATTCCGGTAAAGTAAAGGAAGCCTTGAATCCGCCATGGGATGGTGGTTGGATCTGGAGCAAGGATGCAAAAGGAAGACCATGGATGACTGTTGCCTGCCAGAGATTAGGTGCCAGTGTGTGGTACCCATGTAAAGATCACCAGAGTGATGAACCGGATTTTGGAGCAACTTTAAACATCACTGTTCCTGATTCCTTAACAGCTGTAGGCAATGGAATGCTTTCTGCTAAAAAAGAAAATGGCAACGGTACCAGCACCTGGACATGGGAAGTAAAAAATCCCATCAATAATTATAATATCGTTCCATACATAGGCAAATATGTACATTGGTCAGATAATTATATTGGTGAGACAGAAAAAAATCTTTCCCTCGATTATTGGGTTTTAGATTATGATCTGGAAAGAGCAAAGAAACAATTTGGCCGGGATGTAAAACCAATGCTCAAGGCGTTTGAATATTGGTTTGGCCCGTTTCCTTTTTATGAAGATGGATTTAAATTAGTAGAATCACCTCATCTTGGAATGGAACACCAAAGTGCTGTTGCATATGGTAACAGATTTATGAATGGTTACCTGGGAACAGATCTTTCCGGAAGTGGCTGGGGATTAAAATGGGATTTTATTATTGTACATGAAAGTGGCCACGAATGGTTTGCCAATAACATCACCACCAATGATATTGCTGACATGTGGATACATGAAGGGTTTACCAATTATTCAGAAACATTATTTACAGAATATTATTATGGAAAGCAAGCCGGCAACGAATATTTGCAAGGCCTGCGAAGTAAGATAATGAATGACAAGCCGATCATCGGATCATACGGAGTAAACCAGGAAGGCAGCAGCGATATGTATTATAAAGGTGCCAACCTCATTCACACTATCAGGCAGGTCATTGATAATGATTCTTTATTCAGAAAAATACTAAGAGGTTTGAATCAGGATTTTTATCATAAAACAGTAGATTCGAAAGATGTTGAGAATTATTTTTCAAAAAAATCAGGAAAAGACCTGAGCAAAATATTTGATCAATACCTGAGAACAATAAAAATTCCTGTGCTGGAATATAAAGTGGACAAAAATAAAATAATGTATCGCTGGTCAAATTGTATTGCCGGATTTAATATGCCGGTGAGGCTTCAATCAAACAAGTGGATAAACCCTGCAACTGAATGGAAAAGCCTGTCTGAACCAGAAAATAGTAAGATCAATGGGTTGGAAGTAGACAAAAATTTCTACATTACAGTAAAAAAGGTCGAGTAAGCCCACTCGTAACTTTCAATTCACCTCTTACCTTTACCGCATGAGCAGTATCCGCAGGCAAAGCATAATTTCTTCATTCGTTATTTATATTGGTTTTGCTATCGGCTTATTGAATACTTATTTCTTTATTCGCAAAGGAAGCGGAATTACATTTACCGAAGCAGAGTACGGTCTTACAACCATCTTTATTGCCATTGCAACAATGATGTCTGCATTTGCCACCATGGCAATGCCTTCTTATATTTTTAAGTTTTACCCGTATTATAACGACCACCTGCCTCCCCGTAAAAACGATATGGCAACATGGGCCTTATTGGTGAGTACTATCGGTTTTTTATTAGTGATGATAGCGGGGTTTTCCTTAAAGTATCTTGTAATAAAAAAATTCGGCACCAACTCCCCGCAATTGATCACCTATTATTATTGGATATTTCCATTGGGGTTTGGTCTTACTATATATTCCGTACTCGAAGCTTATGCATGGAGTTTACATAAATCGGTACTCACAAATTTTTTTCGTGAAGTACAATGGCGATTACTTACAACTGTTTTAATTGTATTATACATTACACAGGTTGTTAACGACTATGGCCTCTTTATAAAACTCTTTGCTTTTACTTATCCCGGTATTGCAATTACTCTTTTCGCTTATCTCTTTTTTACAAAGCAGATCCATTTCACTTTCAGGGTTAGTAAAGTAACAAGGCGGTTTTTCAAAAAGATACTAATGCTTTGCTCTTTTGTGTATGGCGGCATGTTGATATTTACTATTTCAAAAGTTTTTGATACAATAGTAATTGCATCACTATTGGAAGATGGTGCAGCCAAAGCAGGTATTTTTGGATTGGCAACATTAATAACAAGTATTATCGTTGCACCACAGCGAGGTATTGTTTCAGCAGCTATTTCACATTTATCCAAAGCATGGAAGGATAAAGACAGGGCCACGATACAAAAAATATATCAGCGTTCATCTATCAACCTTCTCATTTTTGCCAGTGCAATTTTTTTGTTGATCTGGATGAATTTTACCGATGGCATTATCACTTTTGGTATAAAGCTTTCTTATCTGGATGGTGCCTGGATCTTTTTTTTATTAGGTATTGCTACAGTTATAGACATGGGTACAGGTGTTAATGCTCAAATTATTGCTACTTCTACTTATTGGAAATTTGAATTGATCAGTGGTGTAGTGCTATTACTTTTTATCCTGCCGCTCTCCTATTTCCTGGCAAAAGAATATGGAATTATCGGCCCGGCTATTGCAACATTAATTTCCGGTACTATTTATAACACCATCCGTATACTTTTTCTTTGGAAGAAATTTAAACTCTTTCCGTTTACTATTCAAACGGTCTATACTATTTTAATTGCCGCAACCTGTTATGGAATCAGCTATTTCGCTTTCAGGGATATTCATGGATTTACAGGCATGATCGGAAGAAGTCTGACTTTTATTATCCTGTATGCTTTAGGAATTATATACCTGAAGATATCACCAGATATAAATCCGGTAGTACAAACAATTAAAAAAAGATTGGGAATTAAGTTTTAATCAGCTCCTGCAATAACCATCTCTTTATTTTCAATCCTTCCCCCACCGATAAAACGTTTGAGATAATAGGATTCAAAAAGATCATTGACCATTACACCTCTGGATACTGAAGCATGGATAAATTTATTATGACCAAGATATATACCAACATGTGAAACGCCACGGCCTCTTGTATTAAAGAAAACCAGGTCACCTTCTTCTAGATCAGTCGTTGACAACTTAGTACTTGCTTTATACTGCTCCCATGATACTCTTGGTATAGCCATCCCGAATAATGCAGTGTAAACTTCAAAAGTGAAACCTGAACAATCAACTCCATTTTTAGTATGACCACCTGTTCTGTAACGAACACCATACCACTCATCCACAGCTTCAAGTAAAGATGTACTTGGTAATGACTCAACTTCAGTATCCATTAATATGGCATATTTAAGTTGAATGGGTGATGCACTTTCTACTTCTGGTGTCTGACTTGTAAAAATATTTTCAACTGGCTTAGCCCCTTCGATCTTTACCGGAATATTTTCAGCATTTAAACTTTTAGTATTTGTAGCAACGGGTTGCTTATTTGAAGTTTTTGCAACAGTCTTTACTTCTTTTTTTGCATTGGTACTGGTAGAGGATATGATTGTCGTCTTAGCTTGAGGCACAACAGCGATCTCTTCAATAAATTTTGTTTCAGGAGCTGGCGTTTCAACTTTAGCAACCTGCTTGTTGCTTGTAAAATTGAGCGTCTTGAATGCTGAACAACTGCTCAAAAAAACAATAAATGCTACCGCTGGAAAAATCTTTTTAACCATTACGTCTTTCTTTTAGGATGATTTCATGGGGCCTTTAAAAAAAAGTCTGCTTTTAGTACCGGCAAGAGCAATCAAAATCAGACAATCTTTCCTTCTGTTGAAGGCGGGCAAAAATAGAGGTTCATGCCCGAAAAAACCACATTTTACAAAACGAAAATAAGCAATAAAAATTGCTAAAATTATAAATAGCTGATATTTATTAATTTACAATTACAATAATTTTCCTATATCTAAAAACTATTTTGCAAAAACCTGCATTTTTGAGCCATTCAATAGTAGGATCAAATTCGAAGAAAAGTTAAACACAACCTGCTCCATTAAATTTTAGATAATTCTGAAACCTTAGCAGGGCTTATTTTTTCAATTCTGTGGATATTATATTGTAATTTTTTTATCCATAAAGTTGATATACCGATGTGTACAAAATCTAAAAAAATAACTTTGAAAAAACAGCATCTTTGTTACAAGCCGATATTCTTTTGAACAATTTTTTTTGAAAAAGAAACGACCGGTATATTTTATATTTAAGTAAATGATCTTGTGAGCCATGAAATTTTCTCATCTACACGTACATACACAATATTCCCTGCTTGATGGAGCTGCATCTATTCAAAATCTTTATAAAAAAGCAATAAAAGATGGCATGCCTGCTTTAGCCATCAGCGATCATGGAAACATGTTCGGTGTTTTTGATTTTGTTGCAGAAGCTCACCGTCATAAAAATGATGATGGAACTGTAAAAGTAAAACCAGTTGTTGGTTGCGAATTTTACCTGACAGAAACAAGGCATCAAAAAACATTTACCAAAGAAGTAAGGGATAAAAGATATCA
>JAHEMN010000145.1 GCA_024643645.1 Chitinophagaceae bacterium
TTAATAAGATGTAGACCAGGTTCTTGGCAATGTAGATTTTTTTGCCATTCACATTTACATCATCAGTACTGCTTACTTTAAATCCCGGTTCTTTAATTATTGTGCCATTTACTTTTACTAATCCTTGCTTTACTATTTCTGCTGCTTCTCTGCGGCCACAAATACCTGCATGAGAAATGAACTTATTTAGCGGCATTTTATCCTGGCTTTCAGGTCGAAGAAGTTGAGGAACTGCTTCTACTTCTTTTTTATCTGCTATTTTTCCCTTGTATCCGGGATTTTGAGCCCTTTCTTCAGCTTTCTTCTTTTCAAAGAAGGCTTGCTTCTCTTTATTGTACTTTCTTTTTTCCTGTTTGTATTTCTCTTTTATAGCAGCATTACTTTTCTTGGGTGCAAACTTGCTGAAATTGTCCGTTGATTTTTTCTTCATGTGGAGTGATTTGCTGTTTTACAACAGTAGTGAGGTGCAAAGATAAGCTTTACCGTATCAATTAAATGATAAAGCCCCCGGGTATTGGGGGCTTTATCTTATAGTATATTAAATTGAATTATACGGTTTCTTTTACTACCGGCTTTTTTCTTTCACCATCATGTCCGCCCGGTCTTCTGTGTTTTGAATCTTTCAATTTTTTCAGCTGCTCTTCAGTAAGTATTGATTTCATACTTTCTTTCTGGCTTTTCATTAATTCTTTTACTTGTTCTCTTTTCTGTTCGTCAGTCATTTTTTTATCCTCTTTTATCGCTTTCATTTTTTGCTGAACACCAATTCTGTTTTTTTCCAATTGTGTAGCTTGTGCATCGGTAAGTCCAAGATGAGTTTTCATTTTTTCAGCTCTTTCTTTACCCATTGCTTCTCTTTTTTCTTTTCCTTCTATTTTCATTTTTTCTATCTGCGCTTTTTGATCAGCAGTTAAAATGCTTTCCATTTTTGCTTTATTCTCCTTACGTAATGTTTCCATCTTTGTTTTCCATTCTTTCACTGTTATATTATCATTCTTCTTCAATGCTTCCATTTCTTTTTGAAAACTTTCTTTCTGAGATTTGAATTTTGCTTTCTGATCTTCAGTAAGATTTAATTTGGACATATCCATTCGGTGACCTCTTTTCATTTCCATTTTTTTATGCATGCCGTGTTCACCTGGCTTTCTTTCAGGAATTTTTTGTGCATTTACTGCAAGTGCCATTGATACAACAAGGGCGGATAAGATTATTTTTTTCATGTGCTTTGTTTTTTTGTTTGGACGCCGATGTGTTTTTAAGACTTTCGGAGAGATTTGTTAAAAGAATTTTATCGCAATACAGACCAGCCAATTTTGAACAGGTTTAATTTAAAATATGAAATATTTCGTAGATTGATGAATCCTAGTTTATTTATTGGCTAACTGACCGCAAGCTGCATCTATATCTTTGCCCCGGCTTCTTCTTAATCTTGCATTAACTCTATGTTTTCCAAGATATTCCATAAAAGCCTGTACTTTTTCTTCAACCGGTTTTTCAAACCGGGCAAAATCGATAGGATTGTATTCAATTATATTAACAAGGTCAGCAGGTACCTGGCGGTATAGTTTGATCAACTCATCTGCATCATTTGGTGAATCATTAAAATCTTTAAATAAGATATATTCAAATGTTATTTCATTTCCGGTTTGTTTGTAGAAATAATTCAATACTTCAATTAATGATTTGATATTGTTGCTGTCATTAATAGGCATTATTTCATGTCGCTTGGCATCATTAGCTGCATGAAGTGATAAGGCCAGTTTGAATTTAACTTTATCATCAGCTAATTGTCGTATTCCTTTTGCAACACCTGCAGTTGAAACTGTTATTCTTTTCGGACTCATCGCCATTCCATCAGGAGAAGTAATACGTTCGATGGCTTTCAGCACATTTTTATAATTGAGTAAAGGTTCTCCCATACCCATAAATACAATATTGCTTAATTTTTTACCATTCGTTTTTTCAGATTGTTGATTAATAATAGCCACCTGATCATATATCTCATCATAGTCAAGATTTCTCTTTCTGTCAATATAACCGGTTGCACAAAACTTGCAGCTTAATGAACAACCAATTTGAGATGACACACAAGCAGTATATCTTGAAGCTGTCGGTATCAATACTCCTTCTATCAAATGACCGTCATGTGTTTTGAAGCGGGATTTTATAGTACCGTCTGTTGAATGTTGTGTGGTGTCGATGCTTAAAGCCGGGAGTGTAAAATTTTCACCTAGTTTTTGACGTAAGTCTTTACTAAGATTGGTCATATCAGCAAAACTCATAGCATGTTTCTGCCATATCCATTCATAAACTTGTTTGGTGCGGAATTTCTTTTCACCTAACTCTTCAAAATAGTTTTCGAGTTCAGTTAATGATAGGTGACGGATATTGGTAACATTTTTTTTCATTTGGCTGCAAAGATAACCACTACCTCTGCTATTAACTGATTTCACTGATATTTGCTTTTTAATTGTTACGTATGAAACCAGTTTACATTATTGATGCTGTACGAACGCCGGTTGGCAGGTACGGAGGAGTTTTAAGCTCAGTTCGTCCTGATGATCTGTTGGCCTATATTATTAAAGCTCTTTTGAAAAGGAATGAATCAGTTGATGTGAATGCAATAGAGGATGTGATAGCTGGTGCAGCGAACCAGGCAGGCGAGGATAATCGCAATGTCGCCAGGATGGCTGCATTGTTAGCAGGTTTACCGGTTACGGTTCCTGGAAATACGGTGAACAGGTTATGTGCATCAGGTTTACAGGCAATAATGGACGGTGCCAGGCAGATCATGAGTGGTGATGCTGAAATGATCATTGCATGTGGTGTTGAAAGCATGACAAGGGCGCCTTATGTGATCGGTAAAAGTGAAACAGCATTTGGCCGATCATCAGAAATGTTTGATACAACGATGGGTTGGCGGTTCATCAATAAGAATTTATCAGCATTGCATTATCCATTTGGAATGGGAGAAACAGCAGAAAATGTAGCTAAACAATGGAAGATAAGCAGACAACAACAGGATGAATTTGCTTTGGCCTCACAACAAAAATATGCAGCTGCTAAAGCGGCTAACAAATGGGATGATGAAATAGCCGCAGTAGAATTAAATAACAAAGGTTTGATCAGTTGGGTAGTTAATGATGAGCATCCGAGAGATACATCCCTTGAAAAACTAGCTAACCTGAAACCTGCTTTTATAAAAGAAGGAACAGTAACTGCAGGCAACTCTTCAGGTATCAATGATGGTGCCGCTGCTATGTTATTGGCCAGTGAAGAGGCTGTAAAGAAATATGATCTTACTCCCCTTGCTAAAGTAAGTTCAATGGCTGTAGCCGGAGTAGACCCTGCTATTATGGGAATTGGTCCTGTTCCCGCTACACAAAAAGCATTGCAAAGAAGCGGATTAAAGCTGGAAGATATTGGATTGATAGAATTGAATGAGGCATTTGCCTCACAGTCACTGGCTTGTATACATGATCTTAATCTTGACGTTAAAAAAGTAAATGTAAATGGTGGTGCTATTGCTATTGGTCATCCGTTAGGTTGCAGCGGTGTAAGGATTGCAACTACACTATTACATGAAATGAAAAGGGAAGGCATCAAAAACGGATTGGCAACCATGTGTGTGGGAGTAGGGCAGGGAGCAGCAATTATTTTTGAAAATATGTAATGTAAATCCTTTATCATAATTTCAATTTTTATAATATTAAAAAAGAATGTATGAAAAGAATATTCTTCTCAATCGTATTATTTTTTATAGCATTTACTATTAATGCTCAAACCGATTCATTACAAGAATATACCGGTAAATATAATTTTCCTGAGGGAAGCCCGGTTGCTGAAATTGGAGTAGTTATTGAAAACGGAATATTGACCGCTACTTCTGTAATGGGTAATTCTGAGCTGAAAAGATCAGAATCAAAAGATGTTTTTGAGATAGTGTCATTTGCCGGGTTAGCTACTTTTAGACGAAATGCAGAAAATAAGATTACCGGTGTTTTAGTGGAAGTTCAGGATGTTAGTATGGAAGGTACAAAAGGGGAGCCTGCTATTCGTAAATTTAATGCTGAAAAGTCAATACCCGGCTTTTTCAGATAAACTTGATTATTAACAAATTAAAAGGGAGAAAATTGAATTATTATCTCCTTTTTTTTATTATTTGATCAATGAAATTTAATGTGTATAAAAAGCATATTAAATGAAGCTTTTTAGGGATATAAACAATTGTTAGCACCGCTTTTAATTAAATTTTGCCGTTATTAACTTGCACTATATTTTCGTGCAGCAAAAAATGGTCGTAGCCTGTCTTTTGTAAGGACTAGTTAATTAAAAGTTAAGTTTCTTCGCTTAACGGTTAAGTAAATGCTCTTTTCTTTTTTAACATTATTGAAAATAAATTTAAAACAAACTGCATGAAGAAAGTTTATCTACTCTTACTGGGTATATTGTTTTTGACGGTACAGTCATTTGCCCAGCGAACAGTTACCGGAAAGGTGACAGATGACAATGGAAACCCACTTTCGAACGTATCCGTGATTGTAAAGGGAACCAAAGTTGGTACTACCACTAAAGCTGATGGAACATATTCCATTAATGTTCCGGCGAATGGCAACACACTCGTTTTTTCTTCTGTTGATATGGTGCCACAGGAATTAGCTATTAGCAGTAATAGCATTTCTGTAAAGATGCAGACTTCAACTACAAATATGAATGAAGTAGTTGTTACAGCCTATGGTACTCAAAAAAGGGAATCAATTACAGGATCTGTTGCTAAGATCGGTGCTGAACAATTAGAAAAAAGATTAACAACTAATATTTCACAGGCACTTGCCGGTGCAGCACCTGGTATTTCTGCTACATCTGGTAATGGTCAACCGGGAAGTTCTGCAGGAATACGAATCAGAGGTATTGGTTCAATAAATGCAAGTTCAAGTCCTTTATATGTTGTTGACGGATTCCCTTATGGAGGTTATATCGGAGATCTTAATACAAATGATATTGAAAGTATCTCTCTTTTGAAGGATGCTTCTTCTACTTCATTGTATGGTGCAAGAGCTGCCAATGGTGTGATCATGATCACAACCAAAAAAGGAAAATCAGCAGCACCTAAAGTAAATATGTTCATCAATACAGGCTTCTCAAGCAGAGGTATCGAAGAATATGACCAGGTTGGTACTTTTGACTACTATCCTTTAATGTGGCAGGCACTGAAACATGGTTTGATGTTCCCGGCTACTGGTACTGGCCAAACTGAGGCTGTTGCAGCTCAAAATGCAACAAATACAATAGCAGCACAGTTGATTTATAATCCCTTTGGTGTACCTAATAATCAAATCGTAGGTGTTGATGGAAAACTTAACCCTAACGCTAGCCTGGCATATAATGACTTTGATTGGTTTGGCCCGTTAGAAAGAAATGGAAACCGTAGTGAAGTTGGTTTTAGTGTTTCCTCAAAAGCGAATAAATCTGATTACTATTTCTCTTTGAATTATTTAAATGATAAAGGGTTCGTTATTAAATCAGATTTCCAGCGTATTAATGCAAGAATGGCCATAAATACCCAGGTAAAAGATTGGTTAAAGACTGGCGTTAATTTAACCACTGCTATAGTTAGTTCTGCACAGGCATCAGGTGATGGATCAAATACGTTTATAAATCCATTTGTTTTTGCAAGAGGAATGGGTCCTATTTATCCTGTGCATGCATTTACCAGTACAGGTGCTGCCATTCTTGATCCATTAGGTAATCAATATTATGATTATGGTATTCACCCGGGTTCAGTAAACAGACCTTCCGGCGCTTCACCGGGTCGTCATATCATTTATGAAACACTGTTGAATGAAAGAAATCAGAAAAGAAGCAGCATTATTGGAAGGGCTTTTATGGAAGCTAAATTTTTACGCTACTTCTCATTTACAAATACTGTTGGTATTGATCTAAATAACTACAGAGACCTGTATTTTCAAAACAGAACTGTTGGAGATGGTGTAACGCCGAATGGTAGAACAACCAGAAATTCAAATGAGTACAGAACGATTTCCATGAACCAGATATTGAACTATAAGCAGAAATTCGGTTTGCATGATTTTGCTTTGTTATTGGGTCATGAAATTCAAAAAAACAACGATGAGACGTTGACTGGTTCCAGAACTTTACAGAATCTTGATGGGAACATTGAATTAGCCAATTTTGTGACATTAGCTAGTATAAACGGTCAGATCGATAGATTGAGGAGGGGTTCATTCCTTTCAAGGTTCAATTATTCATATGACAACAAGTATTATCTAGACCTTTCATATAGAAGAGATGCTTCTTCAAGATTTTCTCCTGAAACCAGATGGGGTGGTTTTTATTCAATAGGTGCTTCCTGGTCGGTTATGAGAGAATCATTTATGTCTAATATTAAATGGTTAAATGATCTTAAGTTCAGGGTTTCTTATGGTCAGGTTGGAAATGATGAGTTGGATTCTTATTATCGTTACCAGGCTCTTTATGGTTTAGGCTGGAATAACGCAAGCGAACCTGGGGCATTATCTTCTGCAAATGCCACACCATTATTATCCTGGGAGGATAACAATACTTTTAATTTAGCAGTAGAGTTTGGAATTTTAAAGAATCGTATATCAGGAACAATTGAATATTTTGACAGAGGATCATCAGGATTATTGTTTGATGAGCAACTAGGTTTATCTGCTATAAACCCATCTATTACCAAAAATATTGGTACTATGTCAAATAAGGGTGTCGAAGTACAATTGAATCTTGATGTTATCAAATCAAAAAAGTTTAATTGGGATGTACAATTAAACTACACAACCTTTAAAAACAAGATCACTAAATTACCAGGTGGACAGCCTCAAACAAGCGGTACTAAAAGGTTAGAAGAAGGTAGAGATATTTATGCATTTTACCTGAGAAAATGGTATGGAGTTGACCCAGTTGACGGAGCTGGTTTATATTATGCTACTGCAACTGCCACTACAGATATCCGGACAGGTGATAAAGGGGAAAAGCTAACTTTCAACTCTTCTAATGCTGAGTACGATTATGCAGGAAGTGCTATCCCTAAATACTTCGGTTCTATTAACACCAACTTTACATATCAGAGTATTTTCCTTTCTGTATTATTTAACTACCAGGTAGGCGGTAAGTTTTATGATGGAAACTATGCTGGTTTAATGGGTGTTAGTTATGGAAGAGCTTTACATGCTGATAATTTAAGAGCCTGGACAAAGCCAGGTGACATTACAGATATTCCAAGATTGGACGTTAACAGAACAGCACAATTCAATGCAGCATCAGACAGATGGTTGATCGATGCTTCTTATTTGAATCTTCGTAATGTTTCGCTTGGTTATATGCTTCCAAAATCAATATTAAATAAACTCGGAATTGAACAGGCAAAAGTTTATGTTGGTGGTGAGAACCTTTACATATTCTCAAAAAGAAAAGGTATGAACCCTGCTGAATCGTTTAATGGAACAAACAGCCCGGTTTATGTGCCTAACCGTTTGATGAATTTAGGTGTAAACTTTACCTTTTAAATTATTGCATAAACACATTAATAAATAGATTATGAAAAAAATATTAATTGCAATCACTTTTTTGAGCCTTCTTACAGG
>JAHEMN010000146.1 GCA_024643645.1 Chitinophagaceae bacterium
CAAGGATTTTCAGAAGTAGGCCAGAACAAGCAATTACTTATAACCATTGTTAGTCAACGTTTATTTTTTATTACCAAGGTAGATTTAGGTCTTTGATTTCCGATTGATACAACTTTTCCAAAGTTTTTATAAGACTCTGTGAAATAGAAATATTTGTACTTTCGATATTGTTTCTTAGCTGTTGGATATTTACATTACCAGGAATAACTGTGGAAACGGCATCATAAGCTAAACAAAAGGCTATTGCGATCTGGGATAGTTTTTCTTTTGTTCCTACAATAGACTTAACTTTATTTACTAAGTAGGCTCTGGTCTCAATATCTTCTATAGACCATCGGGCTCGAATATCATCAAACCTGCTATCTGCATTATACTTGCCGGTTAACCAGCCAGAATCAAGAGGTATTTTTACAATAATACCAACATCTTTATTTTTAGCTATTTCAAATCCGTGTAAGATATCTTGATGAAAGATATTGAACAACGCCTCAATCACTTTTGAATTTGTTGTATCCATTATCAACTTCATATCGTCATACGTATCTAAAGAAGCTCCGTAAGCCTTAATTTTTCCTTCTTCAATTAATTTTTCGAGTATCTCATAATGGTCATTTTTGTTTCCATCAAAATACTCAGAAGGAGGGTTGTGAATTATAAGTGAGTCAACATACTCTACTTGAAGTCTTTTTAAACTTCCTTCTAAGGATTCCCTTATATAATTAGAATTAAAGTTTAAAGTCCCTTTATGTGTATGGCCAAATTTGGTATTAATTACAATTTTACTGCGGTCTGTCTTTTTAAGGGCCTTACCCAATCGTTCCTCGCCAGTTCCATGTCCATAATTTGGAGCCGTATCAAAAAAATTAATGCCTAAGTCTAAAGATTTATGAACAAGTTCAATTGCTTCAATTTCAGACATAGATTTCCAACCAGAGTTTTGTCCTAATTGCCATGCGCCAAGCCCAATTTCAGAGATTTTTATGGAGTCTTTTATGTATTTTTTATATTTCATTTTTTTATGACCGCTAATAACGGACACGGCTTGGCGATGTGGCGGTATTTGAAAATCGTCAGCCCGTAACCAAAGCTAAATTTATAAATAAAAGTTGATTGTTTATTCTATTGCTCGGCGTTATTCGTCAGCTGGAACTGAAGCCGATTAGGGAACAAAAAGCTGAAAATATATTCGTCGCCCCGCCATATTGCCAAACCGAATGTTGGCTGCATGTGGTTTATATGTGTGTCAATTTGCAATTTCTTTTGTAGGTTGTATCATGTGTTTATAAAAGCCTATCAAAACAATGACACAAACAGACACTATGCACAAAGCTAACGATACAAGTAGAAACGTTATTAGACTTTCAATTATTCTTGTCCCTTCTTGTCCGCCAGCAATCGGCATCATTTTTCCAAAGCCAGTCAATGCGGCAAAAATAACTGCTATCAGATTTGCAAACGTTCCATAAACTACCAGCCAGAATGCTACCCTAAAAGCAATTTTAGAAAGAACTAACCGAGTCCATATAAGTCCAAGAATAACTAAAAACATCCCGTTCATAACTCCTTCCAAGTGAGCAGCCAAAGCCATACGTGGGTTTGTCATATTTTGAACAAAAAGTCCTACAAGAAGCCCAATTACAAATAGAATTAGTCCAAGGAAAATTAGTTTGTTAGCTTGTTGAATTTTGGTATTCTTTTCCATTGTATAGATATATGGGTCTTAATAAATCAAGTAATAAAATCTGATGTCATTCTGTAATGTCATTTGTCTGCACTCTTGCTAGTTACAGTGTCCGACACCATTGCTGCTAACACATAAACATACGACACTAAAACTCTTCTTGCCAAATATTTAACCTTGAAAATCAATTGATTGCCATTCGTCATCTTCATTGCAGTTGCAGCAATGCAAATATTGTTTTTTACTCTTCGCCATCTTCATTGCAAAAGACTTTCGTAGTTAAATTAGCTGATGTTCATAGGCATATTTAACCAGGCCAATTACAGAATTAGTTTCTGTTTTTCTAAAAATATTCTTTCGGTGAGTTTCCACAGTTCTTTCAGAGATAAATAATGCCTCGGCTATTTGTTTATTGTTCAATTCCTTTTCAATTAAACGAATGATCTGTTTTTCCCGATCTGTAAGATGTGCTCTTTCATTTTGTTTTTTTCGTTGCCCGGCCCGTTCCATTTCATCCAGCACTTCTTCGCTGAAATAAATTCCGCCATTGGCAATTTTTTCCAAAGCTGTTATCAATTCCTGCTTGCCAATATTTTTTAAAACATAACCCGAAATATCGGAATCATTGATCATGCCATTTACCAGGTCGCCCTGGCCACTCATAGAAAGGGCCAAAATTTTAACTTCCGGATATTTTTCTTTTACCTGCTTGGCTAATTCATTGCCCGGTAGATTAGGCATCATGATGTCTGTCAATAAAACATCCACCCGATTGTTGTTCATCATTTCCACTACTTCACTTGAGTCAGTAGTAGCAAAAGCAAACTGAAATTTATCATGACCTTTCAGTAACGATGTTAATCCATCTATTACGATCTGGTGGTCATCTACCAGTGCCAGTGTGATCTTATCATTTTTCATATACAGTGCCGGTTTGAAAATTACAATTAATTCTGTTTTCCAGTTTTAATTTTTGTTCTGTTGAAAATAAAGATGCAGTAACTGCTATGGTTATTGTTGCAGAAATGTTAAAGAGAGTCGGGAAGAAGGGGAGAATATAGTTATAAAGGTACATGGAGGGCAATGAGAGTGCCGTGGCCGGGGGTGGAGTCGAAGTCGACAGTGCCTTTCAGAAATTCGATACGGGTGATTATGTTTTTCAAGCCTATTCCTTCAAAGTTTTCTTTATCAGTTGCATCAAATCCTTTTCCGTTGTCTTCAATCGTTCCGCTGATGCCGTCCTTATCCCTGATCAATGAAATATCCAGTGTAGTGGCACCGGCATGTTTAAAAGCATTATTCACAGACTCCTGCACCACACGGTAAAGTACAGTTTCCACATTCGAATCCAGTCTTTCTTCCAGTCCTTCCGTATAAACAGAAATTTTCAGCGATTGGTTATTGAGTTTATTTACAAACTCACGGATGGCATTATCTAGGTTGTTTTTCAATAATGCATTTGGCATCATTATATGCGATACTGTTCTTACTTCTCTGCAACTTTCATCTACCAGGTTTATGATTTTATTAAGTGTTTGCTTCTGTTCATTACTATTCAACTTAATTTCAGATTCAAATGCAGATAAATTCATTTTTGCAGCACTCATCATCTGTCCTACACCATCATGCAGATCTTTGGCTATTCGTTCCCGTTCGTTTTCTTCTGCTTCCAATACCGCTTTTACTGCCAGTTGCTGTTGTTTCATGATCTCATTCTGCAACTGACTTTCTTTTTTCAGTTTCAATCTCCGGTATTGAGAATGAATGAGCAGGCCGGAAAGCAGTATCAATCCTGCAATCCCAATGAACAGATAGTTTTGTACCTGCAAGCGGCTCTTTTGTTCCTGTATCTGTTGTTCTTTTTTGGATGTCTGGTATCGGGAGTTGAGGTCTTGTATCTGTTTGGTTTTTTCCAAAGTAAATAAGCTATCCCTCAAAGCAGATCGCTTTGTAAAAAATTCATAGGCTTTTTGATAATCGCCTTGTTTCTGTGCTACTAATGAAAGTTCATTGTAGTTATTGGATTGCAGTTCCGGATATTTTATCCGCTCCGCTAACTTATTACTCAGTGTTAAATATTCGATGGCTTTTTTGTAATCACCTTTTCCATTCATGGCGGCACCAAGATCGGAATAGGTTAATGCGATAGCAAAGCTGTCATTTAAGAATTGGCGTATATGTAATGCTCTTTCAAGATTTTGAACCGCCAGGTCATATTTTTTTTGAATAACTAATACACCGGCAATATTACTGAGCGAATAAGAAACACTTAAAGAATCGCCTGCATTTTCGGCAAGCTTCATTGAAGTAGTGTATCGGTTTATGGCTTCTGTATAATCATCTTTATATTCGAACACTACACCAGATTCATTCAATATCATTGCTATGCCGGCCGTATCATTTAACTGTCTGTAAATATTATCTGCCTTATTATAATTCTCGATAGCCTTATCGAGATCTTTTGTTTTACGGTATAGCTTTGCCAGTTCATTATATACCGGTGCAAGCTTTTTCTTATTATTTGCTTTTTCAAGTATGGATATAGATTCCTGAAAGTTTGTTGCTGCCACATCATATTTACCACTGAAATAATTGGCAACACCGATTTGTCTTTTCAGATCGGCAACACTGATGGAATCAACATTCTTTCTGGCTAATTTCAGTGCTTTATCTCCGATAAGTATTGCAGAGTCAAAATCTTTGAATTGATAACTTTCTACCAGTTTGATAGAGGCATCGATCTGTTGGGCATAAGGTCTTTTGGACTGTATAATTTCCTGTAAGCTATCGGTATTGTTCTGTGCTTTTGTATAAAGACAGTTAATGAATAATAAAAAAATTAAGCAAATCCTTTTCATAGGCAATACATCATAGACTCAATACATCTTTCATTGTAAAGAATCCTTTTTTATCCTTTATAAATTCAGCAGCCAGCACAGCACCGGAGGCAAAGCCTGTGCGGTTATGTGCTGTATGAATGATCTCAATATTATCTATTACTGAAGAGTACTTAACACTATGCGTACCCGGCGCCGGATCAATTCGTTGGCTTATTATTTCAAGATCAGCAGGATTATCACTCAATTCATTCACCCATTGCTTTTTCCTTTTTACCAGCTCAAGCACCTGTTCCGCCAATGTAATGGCTGTTCCGCTGGGAGCATCTTTTTTCTGGGTATGGTGTGTCTCTTCCAGAATTACTTCATACTCATCAAGCGAAGACATTAGTTCCGCCAGTTTTTTATTTACTTCGAAAAAAATATTGACACCTACACTATAGTTGCTGGAATATATAAATGCACCATGACTGTCAGCACAATAAATTTTCATTTCTTCAAGTCGATCAGTCCATCCTGTAGAACCGGAGATAACGGGTACGCCAAATTCAATACACTTTTTAATATTCTCGTAAGCAGTATGCGGGGTTGTAAACTCAATTGCAACATCTGCACCTGCTAAATTTTCTTTTGTGAACTCATCCAGATTTGGTTGATCAATTTTTATAACTACCTGGTGACCTTTCTTAACAGCTATCTCTTCAATCGCTTTTCCCATTTTACCATATCCGATCAATGCAATTTTCATCTGAATAATTTTAATTGTTACAAATGTAGTTATTAAAGAAAAGGAAGTTGCCCGTGCTGGTACGGATTTTTATTTACCGATCTTCATTACAATGCTGAGGCCACTGGTTTTTGAAAAGTCGCTATAGCCGGGTTTTATTTGAAGACTAAGATCGGGGCTTACATCAAAGCTTTTGAGATGGGCGTCTACAGTAGCATCCACCACATTCAATCCCCAAAGTAAGAGAAAAAATAAGGCAGAGTAGTCAACATCTCTTCTGAATTGACCTCGATAGAATTTCAGTGATTCTTCGGTAAGGGGAACCAGGTTCGGTTTGATGCTTGAAAATAATGCAGAGTCTGTTTTATTGACCCGCATATTATATTTTACTTTATAGGCAAACTTGGTGTCCTTATATTGACCAAGGTTATAAAAGAAAACACCTGCACTAACACCCATTGCTCCATAAACGATCGGAAGTTTCCAGTATTTTTTATTGTAGATCTGGCCTAGCCCGGGAAAAATAGCAGAACGTATTGCTGCTACTCTTGGGCTATGTGCTTTTATAGCAGAATCGTATTTATTTATTGTTTTTTTATTGATGACAACAGGAGTAGTATCAACTTTCTTATCTGTCAAAAATTCTTCCTTCTGTGCAAACGAAATGATGCTTGATAAAATAAGCACAACCAGCAAAACTGATCTGATTATGGGAATTATATTTTTTTGAGGTATCATTTTTCTTTACTCACATTTGGAGTATTGTATTGCCGGTAAGTTTAACCTGAAGATCACTTTAAGATAATTGCTACTTATTTAATGCTCAATCAAGCGGTGCATCCATTAACCGAAGAATTTTATTTAACTCATCCTGAGAGTAATAATCGAGAATGATCTGTCCGCTACCATTCCGACTATGTTTTAGTTTTACCCGGGTGCTGAAATGCGATGCTAATTTATCTTCTATTCGTTGAAAAGCAGGAGATAATTTTGTTTTTGAAGATTTTTTAACACCTCCACCTTGTTTGTACAGATTGCGGACCAATGCTTCAGTTTGACGAACGGAGAGTCCTTTTTCTTTTATTTCCTTATAGATATAAAGTTGTTTGTCAATTGTATCTACATTGATCAAAGCCCTTGCATGGCCCATACTGATATCAGCATTTCTTACTGCCAATTGAATATCGGGCGGCAATTTTAATAATCGAATGAAGTTGGCAACAGTACTTCTGTCTTTTCCCATTCTTTCAGCTACCTGCTCCTGCGTATATTCCAGCTCTTCCATCATTCTTTTGTAGCTCAAAGAAATTTCAATGGCATTAAGATCTTCTCTCTGTAAGTTTTCAAGCAAAGCCAATTCTAACAATTGTGCATCATTAGCCTGTCTTACAAATGCCGGTATATCTTTTATACCTGCAAGTTTTGCGGCCCGCCATCTTCTTTCACCGGAAATAAGAATGTACTTTCCTGCTTTTGTTTTAGATACAGTGATGGGTTGAATGATATCATGCAGCTTAATAGAGTCTGCTAATTCCTGTAATGTTTTATCATCAAAATCTCTTCGTGGTTGTTTTGGATTTGGAGAAATATCATCGATCCCTATCCTGTTGATTCCTGTTGCTGTTTCTACAACAGTTGATTTTAATGAACCGGCAGTTGTTTTAAGATCTGCATCAATATTCTGCAACAAAGAGCGGATACCTTTGCCAAGTAGTTCTTTATTTTGTTTAGGGGAGGTCATAATTAAAATTTAAGATTTGCAGAAAAAGATCCCGGGTATTTGTATTTGGCTATAGTCAAACACCTTAGAGTTCTAAAATCCGTTCATCATTTTTGATCTTTGTAAGATCATTCTTTTGCAGAATTTCTTTTGCAAGATTAAGATAATTCATTGAGCCTTTGCTTTGAGCGTCATATAAAATTGCGGGCTTTCCGGCACTGGGTGCTTCAGCAAGTTTTGAATTACGATGTACTATTGTGCTGAATACCATATCCTCAAAATGTCTTCTTACTTCACTAACAACCTGGTTACAAAGACGAAGGCGTCCATCATACATGGTCATTAAAATGCCTTCAATTACCAAATCTGTATTCAATCTGCTTTGTACAATTTTAATAGTATTCAATAGTTTTCCTAATCCTTCCAAAGCAAAAAACTCACATTGTACCGGCACGGCAACTGCATCGGATGCTGTTAAAGCATTTACAGTGATGAGGCCTAATGATGGTGAGCAATCAATAATGATAAAATCATAATCATTACGAATAGGATCGAGTAAATTCTTCATTACCATTTCCCTGTTGGGATAATTTATCATTTCA
>JAHEMN010000147.1 GCA_024643645.1 Chitinophagaceae bacterium
GCTTGTAAAGTCGTTCTGGCATTTAAAACAAAATCACCCCCCTGAAAACTTTCTTTAGGGCGATTTATATGATACATGCTGGCACCGATATAAAAATTATTATACCCGTTTGTAGTTCCAGAGTAAAGAACACCTGCATTAATATCAACATAACTAACATTAACCTGGTTATTAAGAAATATTTCACCGGTAGTACCGGGAACAAAACCAAGTGGAGTTAATTCATCTTCAAAATAAACTTTAGTAAGATCGAGTCTTTTATTGATGTATGCACCTTGAAAACCTGCACCGATTGAATGATAGCCATTTTCATCTAATCCTTTATGATATGCTAAAGAAAGGCCAGCACCATTTGTAACTAATACACCATCTCCTGCTCTGTCGGTGTATCCAAGTATACCAACACCCATTTGATCTATTTCAGGGAGACTGTTTTTTAACACTCCAAAATCGACAGAAGCTGTTTTTGTAACAAAGGCATTATTAATAGTAGGCCATTGATTACGGTAATTTCCAGCCACTCGAAATGTACCATCAAACTTACCTGTCAAAGCAGGGTTTAAAGTAAGAGGTGAAGCAAAAAACTGGGAGAAATTTGGATCCTGTGCATTGGAAACACTTGCCATTACCACACAAACCGTAAGGGTAGAAAGAAATTTTTTCATCACAACAATTAAAATTTTTTCACTGATCAGAAAGATGATTTACCAAAGTCCTTGAAGTTCAACCTCTAACGATTTTTTTGTCTTGAAATTGCCTTATCACTTTTAGTTAATCGTCTATTCTGATACGAACTGGAAAAATACAACTTTTTTAAGACCTTGTTTGTAGAATTAATGCTGCTTTTTTATTGAATCTATTAAATAAGTAATTGGAGGCTAAAAGTCTGATTTTCAATAATCAAGAATTGGTTTTAGTTTATTTAATACATCTTAACATATTTACATTTGCAGTTTTGTTCCAAAAGCAAGATCACCGGCATCTCCCAATCCCGGAACAATATATCCTTTTGCCGTTAGTTCATCATCTATATCACCACACCAGATTGTTACTGATGGTTCTTCTCTTTTTACATATTCAATACCTACTGTGCAGGCAATAGCAACCACAATATGTATTGCTGAAGGACGGCCTTCTTCTTTCAGGTAATGAATTGTTTTTACCAGTGAAGATCCGGTTGCAAGCATTGGATCAGAGATAATTAAAACCCGATTTTCTAATTCAGGGCATGAAACATAGTCAAGGCTGATCTCGAAACTTCCATCTTTATTATGTTTTCTATATGCACTAATGAATGCATTATCAGCCTGGTCAAAATAATTTAAGATGCCGTTGTGTAGTGGTAATCCTGCCCTTAATATTGTTGCCAAAACCGGTTGCACTTTTAAAATTTTGTGCTGTGCTGTTCCAAGTGGAGTTTGTATTTCTTTTTCTTCAAAAGGTAATACCTTACTAATTTCATAAGCAGCAACTTCTCCAATACGTTCAAGATTACGGCGAAACCGCATTCTGTCGTTTTGAATATCTACATTTCTTAGTTCACTTACCCAATTACTTACCAAAGAATGTTGCTGACTAAGGTTGACAATCATTTTGAAGATTTACTTTTGGCAAATCTAATCAAATTCAAATTCATGGTTTATAAAGCAATTGGTTTAATGAGTGGAAGTTCGCTTGATGGGCTTGATATAGCTTTTGTAGAGTTTCAGGAACAAGGAGGAAAATGGACTTACGAGATCTTAATAGCAGATTGTTTTGACTATGCAGACCTTTGGGTAACAAAATTAAAAAATGCAGTCAACCTATCTTCCAGGGATTATCTTTTGTTACATACGGAGTATGGTCATTATACCGGACAGATGATCAATAAATTTATCAATGAAAATCAACTCCATTATAAAGTAGCTGTTATTGCATCGCATGGTCATACTACTTTTCATATGCCGGATAAAAAAATGACGGCTCAATTAGGAGATGGTGCAGCAATTGCAGCTACCACACAATTACCTGTTGTTTCTGATTTAAGAGCAGTTGATGTTGCATTTGGAGGTCAAGGTGCACCTATCGTTCCGATTGGAGAAAAAATGCTGTTTGGCGAATACGATTATTTTCTGAACCTGGGGGGTATTGCAAATATCTCTTCGAATGCTGAAAAATATATTGCCTTTGATGTTTGTCCAGCAAACAGAGTATTGAATTTACTTGCAAAAGAAACAGGAAGCAGGTTTGATGATAAGGGAGCTATCGCTGAAAGTGGAACGGTAAATGATAAGCTTCTTAACAAATTGAATGAATTGGAATACTATAAAAAAACTTTTCCTAAATCTCTGGCCAATCAATTTGGAACTGAAGTTATTTATCCATTGATAAAAGGATCGGGTTGTTCTGTAAATGATGGATTAAGAACATATATTGAACATATTACTTTTCAGATTTACAGATCTTTTGAAACAATAAGAGAAAACAAAGAAAATGCAGATAGTAAAAAACTACTGGTTACAGGAGGTGGTGCTCATAATATTTTTTTACTTAAAATTTTAAAAGAAAAACTAAGAGAAATAAATATTGAAGTAGTAGTACCGGATAGTGATATTGTCAATTATAAAGAAGCCCTTATAATGGCATTTATAGGTGTTCTTCGCTGGCGGCAAGAATATAATTTATTATCTTCAGTAACTGGGGCTACAAGAGATAGTATCGGGGGTGCTTTATGGATAGGCCAGGAAGCTTGAGAAATATTCGTTATTAAGAAATCATTCACGAAGATGGCAATTGCAAAAGATAATATTCATGCTACAAATGGTAAGCCTGAATTACCTGTCAGGGATTCAGTGGCTGAAGCAGTGCAATTCAAAAAAATTCAAAAGCGATTAACACAACAATTTGAGAACATCTTCCCTGATAAATTGGCTCCAAAAACGGTTGTCATTATTCCTTCGCTTACAATGGATGAAGAAATACTTTCTAAAGTAACAGGTGTCAATCATTATGAGGAAAGACTATTGTGTATGCTCATGTTGTTGCGGATGCCACGAACCAATGTGATTTTTATTTCAAGTGAAACGATCGATCCGATAATTATAGACTATTATCTTCATTTATTACCCGGTATTACGGGTTATCATGCCAAAAGAAGATTGACATTATTAAGCTGTCATGATGCATCAGCAAGACCTCTTACAGAAAAAATATTAGAACGGCCAAGATTGATACAGCGTATCAAAGATTGTATTCCGTCAGATCATGAAGCACACATGTCTTGTTTTATTGTTACAGAAAAAGAACGATCATTAGCAGTAGAATTGCAGATTCCTATTTATGGTTGTGATCCAGATCTGTATGATATAGCTAACAAAAGTAATGGCCGAAAGATCTTTAAAGAGTGTGGCTTACCGGTTCCTCCAGGGTTTGAAGATCTGCACTCTGAAGAAGATATCATAGAAGGGTTAACGAAACTTAAGCAACAAAATCCTGCTTTAAGAAAAGCGGTAGTTAAAATAAATGATGGCTTCTCTGGTGATGGGAATGCAATCTTTTCTTATAAGGGTTCAGAAAAGGTAATTGATCTCAGATCATGGATTAAAGAAAGGATTGCTTCTCAATTAAAATTAGTGGCGACAGATCTTTCTTATCCCAGTTTTTTAGAGAAATATAAAAGTATGGGTGGTATCGTTGAAGAATTTGTAGAGGGGTTAGAAAAAGAATCACCGTCAGTACAATGCCGGATCACACCATTAGGAAAATTGGAGGTGATTTCTACGCATGATCAGGAACTGGGTGGTGAGAGTGGACAGGTTTATTTTGGAGCTCACTTTCCAGCTTCAGTTGAGTATGCAGCTGAATTGGGTCATCTGGGATTAAAAGTAGCGGAAGTATTAAAGAGTAATGGTGTGATTGGAAGATTCGGCGTAGATTTTATTTCTGTAAAAGAAAAAGATGGATGGGTACACTATCCTATTGAAATTAATTTAAGAAAGGGGGGAACTACACATCCGTTTCTGATGTTACAATTTCTTACCGATGGGAAATATAATACAGAAGAAGGGAAATATTATACTTCCAAAGGCCACCTGGTCCGTTATTACTTCTGTTCAGATAATTTAAAGAGTGAGGCATACCGTGGACTTCTTCCGCATGATCTCATTGATATTGCAATGCTTAATAATCTTCACTATGATGGTACATCACAAGAAGGTGTTATGTTTCATTTAATAGGTGCACTATCACAATATGGAAAATTAGGCGTTGTTTGTGTGGGTAGTACTCCGCAGCGGGCAAGAGAGTATTATGCAAAAATTGTTACAGTGCTTGAAAAGGAATCTTGAATTAATTAGATTTTTTTCAAATATTTTGTCTAAAATTAGTTGCTGATTGCAGTTTAATATTTCTGTTAATTCCTCCCAAAAATTAAGTAGATTTAAAGCTTAGGGCCATTTATGCATTTTGCCATAAGTCTCAGATCCTTACCTTGTTAATTCAATTTTATTATTTCTGTTCTTACTTAAAGTTGAACAGAGCAAATATTCTATTTAGTATAAAGATGAAAGCAAGATCGATCAAAGGAAAATCTACTGAAGAAATCAAAAATTCATTGGAACAAACCATGTCTGATGGCTTCAAGCCAACACTAGCCATTGTTTTTTTATCTATAAAGCAAGATAGAGAAGCAATATGCAATATGCTGGATGAGATAGATATTCAAATCTTTGGCGCTACCACTTCCGGAGAATTTATTGATGGAGAAATTGGCGAAGGCAGTTGTGTCATCATGCTGTTGGACCTAAAGCCTGCACATTTCAGGATAATTTTTTCAGAAACGGGTGAACATTCAACGCTGGAAAATGCTATTCAATTGGGTATTGAAGGGAAAAAAACATTTTCAAATCCTGCTTTTATAATTGCTTCAGGGTGGCTATCACAGGATGGTGAACAGATTATCGAAGGGATAACCAAAGGTTTCGGCAACGATGTTCCCATATTTGGTGGAATGGCTGGTGACGACCTTAAACTGGAGGGACCTGTAGTTTTTACAAATAAAAGCAACAGCGACAAAGGACTGTTGGGACTCATTATTGATGAAGAAAAAGTTGAAATAAATGGCATTGCCACCTGTGGATGGAAAGCAATAGGTACAACTAAAACTATTACTAAAAGCGAAGGCAATATTGTTTATACTATTGATGACAAACCTGCATTGGATACGATCATAAAATACCTCGGTGTTGACATAGATTTTAATGCAGGCAAAGAAATAGTCACCCAAATTGGTGCGTATTATCCACTCCAGATGGAACGGGAAAATGTAGCACCTGTAATGCGTACAGCCATGTTTGCCAACCGGGAAGACCGGTCGCTTATCTGCGCTGGTAATGTGCCGCAAGGTGCTAAAGTAAGATTTTCACTCCCACCGGATTTTGATGCGATAGAAAAAGTAGTGGAAGAATGCCAGGGGTTGAAAAAAGAAACCCAGCCCGAGGCGGATGCATTGATCATGTTCTCCTGTATAAGCAGGAATTTATCATTTGGTATATTAATGAAAGAAGAAATTGAACAGGTACAACAGGTTTGGGGTGCTCCCATGGCAGGCTTTTTCAGCTATGGGGAATATGGTAAATCCAAAACCGGCAAACATGAGTTTCACAACAACACCTGCTGCGTTGTGGCATTAAAAGAAAAATAAGACAGCCATATTTATTAATTAAAAACACTATTTATGAAAAAAGGAATGATCAAAGTAAGTGTTATGTATCCTAACACTGAGAATAAGAAATTTGATATGGATTATTATTGCAACAAACATGCACAGTTTGTTACCGGTTTATTAGGTGATGCACTTAAAGGAGCCAGTGTCGAGTCGGGATTAGGTGGCGTCATACCGGGTTCACCTGCACCTTACGTTGCAATGGGTAATTTGTATTTTGATTCGATGGAGGCATTTCAGAATTCATTTGGACCGAATGCAGAAAAGATAATGGGTGACCTTCCGAATTTTACGGATATAGAGCCGGTAGTGCAGATAGCTACGGTAGTGCTTTAATGTGATATACTTATAATAGAAAGGGGTTAAAAATATCTTTGTGTATGAAAGCTAAATCGATTCGTGGAAGTTCAACAGAACAAATTAAGTCTGGATTAGCGGAAGCTATGGTTGATGGATATCAGCCAACACTTGCAATTATTTTTATTTCTATTAAACAAGAAAGGAATGCTGTAGTTGAATTATTTTATCAAAAAGGAATTGATGTTTTTGGAGCAACATCCTGCGGTGAGTTTATCAACGGACATCAGAGTGAGGGAGAGATTGTTGTTTTACTACTTGATCTTTCCCGTGATTCCTATACTATTTTGTATGAAGAAATTGGTAACAGAAGTATTCATGATGCCTCTACAGAATTTGCAAAGCATACCCTACAAAAATTTAAAAATCCTTCATTGATTGTTTGCAGTACCGGCATGACAACAAAAGGAGAATATTTTGATGGTGAATCGCTGGTAAAAGGTTTAGAAAATACGCTGGGTACCGATAAGATATTCTTTGGCGGAATGGCGGGTGATGATGTAACGTTTACGGGTAGTTTCGTATTTACGTATGGAAAAGAAACAGATTTTGGCATAATAGCTATTGTTTTGGATGGCGATAAAGTCTCATTGCAAGGTATGGCTATCACCGGATGGAAGCCTATGGGCATAGCAAGAACTGTAACGAAGAGTATTGGCAGTGCTATATACACTATAGACGGCATGCCAGCAGTAGATATGTATTTCAAATACCTTGGGAAAGAAGATAAGAAAACTGACCGGACGTTTAACTTAATGGATGATCTTGGTTTTTCTTATCCTTTTATTGTAGAAAGAGAATCCGGCGGTGAAACAATTCTAATAACACCACGGAGTATTAATTACAGTGAAAATGCGCTGGTAGTAGATATGGCAACTAAAGAAGGCACAAAACTCTGGTTCTCCATGCCGCCTGATTTTGATATCGTTGAAGAAATTATTGATGAAGCAAACCAATTGAAAAATAGTAATCAGTTGGATGCTGATGCCTTATTAATTTTTTCCTGCGCAGGCAGACAACCCGTATTGGGTCCACTGACTACTGCGGAAAATGAAGGCTTACATGAAGTTTGGAAAACACCCATGGCAGGTTTTTTTACCTATGGTGAAATTGGAAGAGCAAAAAAAGGGAAACAGGAATTTCATTCCGGTGCTTGCTGCTGGGTAGCATTAAAAGAAAAATAGATAGCAAATGAATAATTGTGAATGGTTAATTTTTAATTAGAAAACATAGCTGAACGCTGCTATAAAAATTCTGAATATACAACCATCAACAATTATCAATTAACCATCAACAATTCACAATTATGACTGCAAAATCAATAAAAGGAAAATCAACAGAAGAAATTAATGCTGCATTAACTAATAGCATAAGTGAGGGATTCAAGCCAACTTTAGCCATTGTATTTATTTCTATTAAACAGGACAGAGAAGCTATTTGCAATTTACTTGATGAAAAAGGTATTCAGATATTCGGTGCTACTTCTGCAGGTGAATTTA
>JAHEMN010000001.1:0-53747 GCA_024643645.1 Chitinophagaceae bacterium
TTATGAAACTATAGTATCTGGTTATATTGAAATTATCGGTGAGCAATTAACAAGTGCAGAAAAGGAACATATTCATTTTGCAGGTTTGTTCATGATATATATGCAGGCTTTGAGATTTATTACCGACTATTTAAATGGTGATACATACTATCAGATTTCTTATGCTGAACAAAACTATGATCGGGCAAAAAATCAATTTACATTATTAAACAGATTGGAAGAGTTTCTGGCGAAAAATTACGGTTACAGTATAATAAATTAATTATCCTTATTATTTAATCTCATATATGTGAAAAATATACTATCTCTTCTTTTAAATCTATGAACGGATATTTTTTCTGTAACTCAGTTACTTTCTCAAAATGAGTATTTAAAAATTGCTGATGGGCTTTCGTATCAGGTTGAAAAGCCTTATGCTTTCTGGCTATGACTATTTTTTTTATTTCTTCCATTAGCTTTTGGGATGATTCATCAATACAGGACTCAGCAAATTTTTCTACTACAAATTCTGTTGCCGGATAATTCGGATGCACCAGATCTATATCATAAAAACGATAATCCCTTAATACATCAATCACCAATTCATATGCTGGAAAGTAATAAGCAGATTCAAATTTGTTAACAACATAATGAATTGATTCAATCAACCTTGCTTTGCTCCGATTGTTTTCAACTACCCCATCTCTGATATGTCGTACCGGGCTTGCTGTAAAAATGAATTTCAACTCCGGATTAAATTCTTTCAGCTTATGCAAACAATTTTCCAACATACTGCTTATTTCATCTATTGTCATGAGGTCTTTCTGAAACCAATTGGCCGGTGCCCTGTGACAATTCGCTACACTGTTGCTTATTGATTCACTGGCAAGATCAGCATGATGTGTAAGCCTGTATGAAAACGAAGACCCTAAAGTAATGATCAACCAGTCAGCTTCTTTTAAAAAATCATGAGCTTCTTTTTGAGAGTCATTTATTTTGTTGATAGCCTTGTCTGCATCAATATTCGAAAAACGGCTATGGTGTTGCCAGCTATTCCATATCTCATTTAGCTGGAAAAGATCCTTAGTTGAATACCTTTTATTCTCTTTATATGATAGTAAACTTTTGCAAACACTATCAGGGCCAAAAAGAATTCCATTTGGGTTTTGAAGTATAGAATATTTCACTTCCTCCAGTGCATTTCCAATATGCTCCGTAAAACAAGACCCGATCAACATGATCTTATTATGGTAAGAAATCGGCGGTTCCAATTTCTTTAAATCTATTTTCAACAAAAAATCCATCATGTAAATTAAATGAAGATCATTTCTGCCAATTGAATACTTTTTATAAGTGCCTCATTATTCAATGGAGGCAATAAATTCTTTTCATCAAAATATTGAATCATCAATTCACTATTCATGTTTCCTACAAGTTCATCATCTGCCATCGGGCAACCACCAATACCTTTTAATGCTCCATCAAATCTTTTACATCCTGCTTTTACTGCAGCTTCTAATTTTTCTTTCCAGTTTTTTGGATTCGAATGTAAATGGACTCCGATCTCTGTGCCCGGTAAAGACTCAACAAGATAACTGGTAACATCATACACCTGCCGGGGATCCGCAACACCAACGGTATCGGCTAATGAAATGATGCCAATATCCATTGCTACCAATTTATTCACCCATTCAAAAACAATATCTTCATCATATAGATCACCATATGGATTTCCAAATCCCATAGAAATATAAACAACCAATTGCTTCCCGGTTTTTATACATAGATTCTGGATCTCTTCTATCCTTTCCAAAGATTGACTGATAGAAGAATTTGTATTTCGTAACTGAAATGTTTCTGAAATTGAAAAAGGGAACCCCAAGTAAGAAATCTGATCATAAACAACAGCTTCGGTTGCTCCTCTTTCATTGGCTATGATCGCTAAAAGTTTTGAATTACTACCCTCTAATTCTAAATTCTTTACTACTTCAGCTGTATCTGCCATTTGGGGTATTGCCTTCGGCGATACAAAACTGCCAAAATCAATCGTATCAAAACCTACCCTTAATAATGAATTTAAATATTCGATTTTCTTCTCCGTAGGAATAAAATTTTTCCATCCCTGCATGGCATCACGGGGGCATTCGATCAGCTTAATATGTTGATCCAATATCATTATAATCGCTGTTTCATTGCTTCATACAAAATCATCCCGGTAGCAACTGAAACATTGAGTGATTCAAAATCACCTACCATGGGGATTTTTACTTTTTCATCACAAATTTTAAGCAGTGCCGGATAAATACCTTTTTCTTCGCTACCAATTACAATGGCACACGGATCTTTAAAATCCGCATCAGCAATATTTTTTTCAGCAGTCATTTCACTGGCATATACTTTAATACCATTCAACCGAAGTTCGTCCACTGCCTTCATTAAACTGTTTACCCGGCAGACCGGAATTTTCTCCAACGCACCGGCAGAAGTAAGAATTGCATCTTCATTCAATGCCCCTACTCCTTTTTCAGGTATTATGATTGCATGTACACCGGTACAAAAAGCTGTACGGGCTATTCCACCTATATTACGAATGTCTGTAACTCCATCTAAGATGACAAACAAAGGAACTTCCCCTTTTTCAGTAACAAATGAAATTACATCCTGCAAATTCTGATATTGAACCTTTGCTATCTGGGCAATACATCCTTCATGATTCGGAACATTAAAACTATTAAGTTTAAAGATTGGAACATAGTTGATGGGGATACCATTTTCGCCAGCCAGCCTTTTAATTTCGCTTATGTCTTGACCCTGCACTTTTGTATCTAGATAAATCCTATCCAGTTGCTGGCCGTTTTGCATAGCGGTAATAACAGCATTACGTCCAATAACCAAAGTATTTTTTTTAGGCCTGTGTTGTTGTCTGAAATTTTTCACATTTCAAAATTAAGTTATTGCCGGTGAAGCATTGAAGTCTGTAAATTAAAATCCCGAAAGAATCAATTCTCTTTCGGGATTTACTTATTAAGATTCTGCTATTATCTTTTTTATTTCAAGCCAAAAGCCTTTTTAACTTTTGGAACATAATCAAGTTTTTCCCAGCTAAAAAGTTCTACCTTTTTTACTACTGTCTTACCATCCGGAGATGTAAATTTCTTTTCTTTAATCTCTGGTTGACGACCCATATGTCCGTAAGCTGCTGTTTCACTATAAATGGGAGTACGTAGTTTAAAACGCTGCTCAATAAAATAAGGACGCATATCAAAAAGTCCTTCTACTACTTTTCCAATCTGGCCATCTGTTAAATTAACCTTTGAAGTACCATATGTATTTACATTTATACTGGTAGGTTGAGCAACTCCGATAGCATAAGAAACCTGAACCAAAACTTCATCAGCAACGCCAGCCGCAACCAGGTTTTTCGCAATATGTCTTGTTGCATAAGCTGCAGAACGATCAACTTTGGAAGGGTCTTTACCGCTGAAAGCACCACCACCATGTGCCCCTTTACCACCATAGGTATCAACGATTATCTTTCGACCCGTTAAACCAGTATCTCCATGTGGTCCGCCAATAACAAACTTTCCGGTTGGATTGATATGGTATTTGATATTATCATTGAAAAGCTTAGCATATTTCTTATACTTGGACTTTACTCTCGGTATAAGGATCTTAATGATATCTTCTTTGATCTTAGCTAACATTTTAGCTTCAGAATCAAAGTCATCATGTTGAGTAGAAACGACAATTGCATCTATTCGAACAGGTTGATTATCGTCATTATATTCTAATGTAACCTGGCTCTTTGCATCAGGACGCAGATATTTGATCTGTTTATTTTCTCTTCTGAGAGCTGCTAACTCAAGTAAAAGTTTATGTGAAAGGTCCAATGCAAGTGGCATGTAATTTTCTGTTTCACTGGTAGCATAACCAAACATCATTCCCTGGTCACCTGCACCCTGTTCTTCTTTTTTCTTTCTGTCAACTCCCTGGTTAATATCGCCAGATTGTTCATGAATAGCAGACAATACACCACAACTGCTTGCTTCAAACATATATTCACTTTTGGTATAACCGATTTTACGGATAACACCTCTTGCAATTTCCTGTACATCTAAATAGGCTTTCGATTTTACTTCACCAGCCAATACAACCTGTCCGGTAGTAACCAATGTTTCGCAAGCTACTTTTGATTGTGGATCAAAAGCAAGAAAATTATCAATTAATGCATCGGAGATCTGGTCTGCAACTTTATCAGGATGTCCTTCACTAACGGATTCAGATGTAAATAGATACGACATGAAATATATTTTTTAGGCGGCAAAGATAAGGGTGTCACAACATTGAAAAAAGTCCGCTTTTATTAGAAAGCGGACTTTTAAACATATCTTAATAACTAGTTTTTTCTGATTATAGTTTTGAATAAACCAACCGAAGCCTCATTCGTTGATTTGGATGGTTTCCACCCCCTACTCTTACCCTTCCTTTCGTAGTAGTTGGATTCACAAAAACAGTAGCTGAAATATCAGCACCCGGCGGAATTCCATATTGCTCATTTAATGAGAAAGGTGCAAATAATCTGAGATCATATAAGGACTGTGTACCCGTTAATATATGCTGAACATACCTTGTCAGATTAAATTTCCATATTCTGATCTTATTACCACTACCATCAACTGACATTGTAGGGAAGCCTCCAAAAGTATTCAAGTTCAGCACTCCTCCGGAATTGAAGAACAGATCATATGGTATTGTCCGATATTTATAATTTTTAGTTATACTGGGGTCTGAAGCATCTAAATATAAAAGATCAGGAACTGTAAACATTGTGTCACTCGGATCATATAATTGCTCAATTACTAATTCAGCCCGATGGATCAATCTGTTACTGATTGTAGGCAGATCTGGTATTTTAACAATTGAAAATGTACCAGGTGAGTTTTGGATATATGCAATCTGATCAGGTGTAGTACCACCTACTGAAGCTAATAATGGTGTGCCGGTATAATCTCTTTTAACATAGTTTGCAGATGCACAATATGTAGGCGTAAAAGGGAAATAAGCAACAGTTGTATCTCTTTTTAGGTTTTTATCATATCGGTAATAAATTGCCAATTTAGTATTTGCACCATTCAGATCAAATCCCATTACAGCATTTCCTGTATTTGTTGATTGAAGGGCAAATCCCTTAAACTTACTTCTGAATGCTGAATCATTAGCGTAAGCACCGTTCAAAGATGTTTTTAATGAATCATAAGAAAGTAACCTTGTACCGAAACTTGTAGGAAGTTTAATTCGCAATTGATTAGTTGTAGTATCCCTGAAAGCCTTTACAGAATCTTTAAGTGTCTTTGGTGCAAATGTTTTTGTTCCTAATAAAGCAGTATAAGTGAAATTATCTTTTCGGATCAAGTAGGATGAGTCACTTCTGAAATTATTACTTTGATCCATCTCGTATACATTCACCGTCTGTACAGTGTTTGTATCGCCATAAGTTTCGAGATAGCTCAGCACCAGAACAACAGAATCTATATACAAACTATCAGACTTTGTATTACCGAAATAATAAGGATATAAAGGTGGTTTTAATTCCAAAAAAATCCGGGCATCCGTCTTACCGAAAAATGGATCATTGTTGATCTTTCCAAGGTAATGCACCTCGTTTTTAGATAAATATTGAGAATCTGTTGCTAATCCAAATGTATCGTTGAAAGTTTGCACATTCAATGAAGTATCAAATGTGTTAATACCGTCTACAGGAGGTATTAGACTGCCACCCAGCTCAGTGGCTTCGTTAATTTTTTTACAAGCTGAAAATAATATGGAAACTGATGCTATTATTGCGATCAGGCAGAAAAAAAAATATCTATTCTTCACAAAGTAAATTTATATCCGGGTTAGTGATTTTATTTGCTTGCAAGGTCGTTATAGAGTTGTAAATAGTCTGTTAAATCTCCATCCTGGGTATATTGTAATGTTTTTTTACCTCTTACTTTAGAAAATTCATCTACTAATTTCTTGTCTATTTTTTCTGCTCCAAATGTTATTGCATCTGCATAGGTAGCGCCACCTCTGAACATAGCAGTGTTTGTTGTTTCTTTGAAAGGCTCTAGATCCTTTTCCTTGATTGTTGGATGAATAAGGGCTTGTTTCAAAAACTTACTTCCCAGCTTCTCTTTGAATGTGTTCTGACCTATTGTGTAAATAATTTTACTGTGAGCAAAAACCGGTTCTTTCTTATAGACAGTTTTTAAATAAGCAGGGATTAATCCTGTCATCCATCCACTGCAATGGATAATATCGGGAGGCCAGCCAAACTTCTTCACTGTTTCCAATGCTCCTTTGCAATAAAAAACAGTTCTTAATCCATTATCATCAAACCATTTGTCATTTTCATCATGAAAATGAAACTTCCTTTTAAATAACTCCTCATTATCCAAAAAATAAACCTGTAATCTGGCACTTGGTAAGGACGCAACTTTGATCTGTAATGGAATATCATCATTATCTACTGATACATTAATACCGGATAATCGTACCACTTCATGCAATCTGTGTCTGCGTTCATTGATAGTGCCAAACCTGGGCATTATACATCTTACCTCAAAATTGTTATCATTTGCCTTAATTGCTAACTTGTTAACTGTTTCTGCGAATTCTGTCAATTCCAGATATGGCGACATTTCGTTGGCGATGAATAAAATTCTTTTTTTTGCTGACATTAAAGTCTTGTTTAGTTTAGATCGCTTTTAAAAGGTGGCAAAGTTAGTTATTTTAAGGTGAAATCAGACGAATTAAGAAATTTCGACATTTAATACATCTTTCATGAGATTATTTAAAAAAAGAGAGTCTCTGCATTTTTGGCTAGATCTACAACAAAAAAATGGCCGTAAAATAGGTTTTGTACCTACTATGGGGGCACTTCATGAAGGTCATATAACGCTAATAAAAGCATCTAAAAAGGAAAATGACATTACTGTAGCCAGCATTTTTGTAAACCCAACTCAGTTTAATGATTCTGTTGACTTTGATAAATACCCTAAAACAATTGAAAACGACATATTATTATTAGAAGGTGTAGCCTGTGATGTACTTTTTCTACCATCAGTAGCTGAAATGTATCCTAACGGGGTTGTTCAAAATGAAAATTATGAACTTGGAAATCTTGAAACACTATTAGAAGGCAAATATCGGCCGGGGCATTACCAGGGCGTTTGTATGATCGTACATCGCTTACTGGAAATCGTTTCTCCAGATAATTTATACCTGGGACAAAAAGATTATCAACAATGCATGATAATTAATAAGCTTGTTGAACTAATTGGTTTAAAAGAAAAGATCAACATAAACATTGAACCAACTTTGAGAGAGTATGACGGGCTGGCTATGAGTAGCCGTAATATGAGGCTCACTGAAGAGGAGCGAAAGATGGCCCCTGAAATTTTTAAATCACTTTCATACATAAAAGAAAATTTCAATAACAAAGATCTTTCTCAATTAGTAAATGAAGGATTAAGTGCCCTGGAGGCAAATGGCTTTAAAGTTGATTATGTGGAAATTGCTGATGCCGGCACCCTTTTGCCCATACGCAAAACCGAAAAGGATGAAAAAGCAATTGCGTTGATAGCAGCTTTTTTAAATGATATCAGGTTAATAGATAATATACTATTAAACTAATCTGAGCAAGTATTTATTTCAATTAGACAACATCGTGTTATTTTCGGCTTTATGAATAAACGGCTACGTACCATATTAAAATACTGTTTCTTTCTTGGTGCAGGAATTTTTCTGGTATGGTGGTCAATAAAAGATCTATCGGACATAGATAAATCACATATCAGATCTGCATTAAAAACAGCAAGGTACTGGCTCTTACTACCGGTATTTATTTTATTATTGTTAAGCCATATAATCAGGGCATTAAGATGGCGATTGCTGATCGAACCTCTTGGATACTCACCTTCAAAAACAAATTTATATTTTGCTGTTTTGATCGGCTACCTGGCAAATCAGGCAGTACCAAGGCTTGGAGAAGTATTGAAGTGTACCGTTATTTCACGATATGAAAAAATTCCAACGGATAAACTGATCGGAACGATAATACTTGAACGTATCATTGATGCTATTACATTACTATTTGTATTTGCCATTACATTGCTAATCCAGCCACACCTTTACACTTCAATAATTGAAACTTTTTTTACATCACCAGACAATCCTGAAAAAAAACAAATAGCCGGCTGGATATTTCCGTTGATCCTGATAGGAGTAATATTTTTTATTGTAGCCATTTGGATGATAGTCAAGAAAAAAAGTATAGTTGATTTAAAAAACCTATTAAAAAAAATAGGCACTAGTATTCTTCAGGGAATTCTTGCAATTAAACATTTGAAAAAAAGAAGACAATTCATAATCCTTACTTTACTTATTTGGACAATCTACCTTATGGGTGGTTATATTGGCTTCTTAGCATTACAGGAAACGCAACATTATGGGATCAGAGAAGCATTCACTGTACTTTCTGCAGGTAGTATTGGAATGATCGCAACACCTGGTGGTATAGGTGCATATGCTTACCTTATTCAACAAACTATGCAATTATATGGATTGAATTCTGGAATTGCCCTGGCTTTTGGTTGGATTTTATGGTTAGCCCAAACTGCCGTTATTCTATTCGGAGGATTAATTAGCTTTGTATCAATTCCTATCTATAATAAAAAAAGAAATTTTGCGAAGAGCTGATCTGATACCGTCAAGAATATTTACAATACTGCAAATTCAGCAGAAAGTTGCACAATGGAGGTTATTGGGAAAAACCATCGCATTTACAAATGGAGTATTTGACATACTACATAAAGGACATATTTATTCACTCTCTGCTGCGGCTAAAGAAGCTGATTTTTTAATCGTTGGAATAAATGCAGATGAATCAGTAAAAAGATTAAAAGGAGAATCACGACCAATAAATAATGATGAATCAAGATCAATATTACTGGCCTCATTATTAATGGTAGATGCAGTTGTTCTATTTGAAGAAGATACTCCTCTTGAACTTATCAAACTGATAATGCCTGATGTATTGATAAAAGGTGGTGATTATACTATTGATCAGATAGCTGGCGCAAATGAAGTTATTGCTAACGGTGGTCGTGTTGTAATCAATCCTATTCTTGAAGGATTTTCAACAACTTCTATTATTGAAGCTTCTAAAAAGAGTTAATAACGTTTTAGAAAAAAACTCAATATCTTACTTTTATTCAAGTATATTTTATTGAGCTCTGAATATTTATATCTATGACACAACACGAAAAAAGAAAATTCATTGTAAGAGATTTAAGTTGGCTATCATTCAATGCAAGGGTTTTACAGGAAGCCGCTGATACTTCTGAGCCGCTTAGAGAAAGGATCCGATTTCTCGGAATTTTTTCAAATAACATGGATGAATTTTTCAGGGTTCGTGTTGCCACTCTCCGTAGAATGATTCAACTTGGCAATAAGGCAAAAATGCATCTTGAAAATAATCCGCAACAGATCATTGACGAAATTCAGATGACCGTTCTGAATCAACAGGGTGAATTCAACAGGATATGGGAAGAATTAAAATTAAAACTAAAAGAACAAAAAATATATTTACGAACAGAAAAAGAACTTAATGTTGAACAACAAATTTTTGTACGAAATCATTTTGAAGAAGAAGTAAGTTCTGATGTAATTCCTTTAATGATTGAGAACATAAGGGACTTTCCGACATTAAGAGATAAATCTATTTTTTTAGGTGTTGTAATGTGGAGAAAGGAAAGCGCCTTAAAAAGAAGATATGCATTGATAGAAATTCCAAGCAAGGCGCTTGGCAGATTTACAATTTTACCTTCTCCAAATCCTAATGAACATCATATTATTTTATTGGAAGATATTATACGAGCCAATCTTCCTGAAATATTCTCCTATTTCGGTTATAATCAATATTCATCACATATTTTCAAAGTTACCCGTGATGCTGAAATAGATATTGATGAAGATATTTCAATGGATATCATTCAAAAACTTGAAAAAGGACTAAAGAACAGAAAAAAAGGGCAACCCGTTCGTTTTGTATATGACCGTGAAATGGATCCCGGATTGTTAGAATATCTTATTAGAAGATTAAATCTTTCGAAAAGAGATAACCTGATACCTGGCGGCCGGATTCATAATTTCAAACATTTTATGGATTTTCCTGATCAGGTATTTAAAGAAAAGAAATACAGGAAAAAACCGTTTGATCATCCACTATTATCTGACAACAGGGTATCTGATATAATTCTGAAAGAGGATGTGATGTTGAATTTTCCTTATCATTCGTTTCTGCCAATGATCAATTTATTAAGAGAAGCAGCTTTTGACCCGGATGTAACAACCATAAAAATCACTTGCTATCGGCTTGCTAAAAATTCAAAGGTTGTCAATGCACTTATCAATGCGGTAAGAAACGGCAAGGAGGTAATAGTAATGCTAGAATTAAGAGCCCGGTTTGAGGAAGAGGCAAATATTGAATGGAAAAGCAGGCTCGAAGATGAAGGTGCAAAAGTGCTGATTGAAATTCCTCAACTAAAGGTTCATTCAAAAATATGTTTGATCAAAAAAAGAACGAAGGACAACAAGTTTGTCATGTATGGATTTGTAAGTACAGGAAATTTAAATGAAAAGACTGCCCGGGTTTATGGAGATCACTGCTTGCTAACATCTAATCAAAAAATAATGGCTGACGTTAACAGGATCTTTAATTTTTTAGGAAACCCTAATTCAGGAATGCATTATCTGAAAGATTGTAAAGTGATATTACCCAGCCCTATGTTTGTAAAACAGGAAATGCTTAGACTAATTGATGAAGAAATAAAACAAGCCCGCAAAAAAAAACCTGCAGCTATTACATTAAAAATGAATTCTCTTTCTGATGAAGAAATGATTTTAAAACTTTATGAAGCAGCAAAGGCTGGTGTTCAGCTTAAACTTATCATTCGTGGCATTTTTTGTATGCTATCTGAAAATAAGAAATTTCTAAAACCAGTAAAAGCAATAAGTATAGTTGATGAATACCTTGAACATGCAAGAGTATGGGTGTTTCATAACAGAGGTAAACAAAAAGTTTATATATCTTCGGCTGACTGGATGACAAGAAATCTTGAACATCGTGTTGAAGCAACTTGCCCAGTATGGGACAACGAATTAAAAAAAGAATTGATAGATATTCTTGATATACAATTACAGGATAATGTAAAAGCAAGAGTGCTTGACAATGGATTGAACAATGAATATGTACGTACAACAAAAAAGAAAATCAGATCGCAGGTAGAAACTTATAATTACCTGTATAATAAATCAAAAATTCAACGTGAGACTGGCAGCAATTGATATAGGAAGCAACGCAGCAAGATTATTAATAACTGATGTTATTTCAGGGCCGCAAGGAACAAAAGAATTTATAAAAGTTGCATTGGTAAGAGTTCCGTTACGTCTTGGTTTTGATGTTTTTGATAAAGGTGAAATTTCTCCGACAAAAGCTGAAAACATTCTCAAAACAATTAAAGCCTACAAACTTTTATTGGAAGTTTATGATGTAAAAAATGTAAAGGCTTGTGCTACTTCTGCAATGCGAGATGCAGTTAACTCCCGTGAAATAATAAATAAAGTATTAGAGGAAACAGGAATAGAAATTGAGATTATCAGCGGTAATGAAGAAGCTTCTCTGATCTATGAAAATCATATTGCAGAAAATATGGCTGATTCTGAATCCTATCTTTATATAGATGTTGGCGGAGGAAGTACAGAATTAACTTTTTTCAGTGACAATAAGTTAGTCTTTAAAGAATCCTTTAATATCGGCACCATACGTCTTTTAAAGAACCAGGTAACAGAAGCTTCCTGGGATAAAATGAAAGAATTCATATCCAAAAAAACAAAAGGTTATCATCATGTAACCGCTATTGGTTCTGGTGGAAATATCAATAAAGTATTTTCAATATCTAAAAGAAAAGAAGGAAAGGCTTTATCGCTTAGTACTTTGAGAGATTATTATAAAGAATTCAATAACCTTTCAGTTTCTCAAAGAATCAGTTTATATAAATTAAGAGAAGATAGAGCTGATGTTATTGTTCCAGCGTTACTCATATATATTAATGTGATGCGCTGGTCCGACGCAGATCAAATATATGTACCTAAAATCGGGTTAGCGGATGGTTTGATCCATAATTTATATGATGAAGTAAGATTAAGGAATATTGAAGTTTGAACTAATAAAAATATTTTTAATAAATAACACAGATGTCTGAAAATACTGAAGCAAAAAAAGTTACTACGCATACTTTGCAAATGATGAAAACATCAGGTGAAAAGATCACAATGCTTACAGCATATGACTATTCATTCGCAAAATTGATTGACTCAGCAGGTATTGATGTTATTCTTGTTGGTGATTCTGCTTCAAATGTAATGGCAGGTCATGAAACAACATTACCAATTACGCTAGATCAAATGATCTATCATGCTTCTTCAGTTATCAGGGGCATTAGCAGATGTTTGGTTGTAGTAGATCTTCCCTTTGGTTCTTACCAGTCAAATTCAGATATTGCATTGGCTTCAGCCATCAGAATCATGAAAGAATCTGGCGGACATTCTATTAAACTTGAAGGTGGAGAAGAAGTGCTTGACTCAATTAAAAAAATAGTTTCTGCTGGTATTCCCGTAATGGGGCACCTTGGTCTTACCCCTCAATCAATTTATAAATTCGGTACATATACTGTCAGAGCAAAAGAGACAGACGAAGCCAATAAATTAAGAAAAGATGCCAAACTTCTGGAAGAAGCAGGTTGTTTTGCAATTGTACTTGAAAAAATTCCTGCAGTATTAGCCAAAGAAGTTTCAAAAAGTATTTCTATACCAACAATTGGTATTGGTGCAGGAGGAGATTGTGATGGCCAGGTATTGGTTATGCATGATATGCTGGGTATCAATACAGAATTTAAGCCCCGATTTCTACGTCAATATCTAAATATTCATGATCAGGCCACTAAAGCTGTCCAGCAATATATACAAGATGTTAAATCGAATGATTTCCCTAATGTTCATGAACAATACTGATTGTCAGACACTTGTCATTAATCATCACTTCTTTTTAAACAATCATTTCATACGGCTATTTTTGCGGCCAAAATAAATGCATGCAGATTTTAATTCGAATAATAAGTACTCTGATTCTTTCCTTTTTAAGTTCACAGATTATAGCACAAATAAAAGATATTGAATTAGAAAATATAACTATAAGTGCCAGCTTGCTTGAACAACAACAAAAAGAAACGGGAAGAAATATCACTACTATAAAGGGAGAGACTTTTTATTCATTACCAGTAAATTCAATCGATGAGCTTTTGCGGTATGTACCCGGAGTAGAAGTTCAACAAAGAGGTCCGCAAGGTTCACAAAGCAATATCATATTAAGGGGAGGTACGTTTCAACAGGTATTGGTAATTATTGATGGCGTTAAATTAAACGACCCAATTACCGGCCATTTCAATAGCTATATCCCAATTCATCCTTCTGAAATCGAAAGAATAGAAGTATTAAAAGGTGCGGCTTCTGCCATTTATGGATCAGAAGCTGTTGGTGGTGTTATCAATATCATTACAAAAACATTTGCCGGAAAAATTGAGAATAGAAAAAGACTTCGAACTACTCTGATTACGGGTGAAAACAGCTTAATAAACGCCGGTACTCATTTTCAATATGCAAAGAATAGTTCTTCATTTGCAGCAGGTATCTATACCAATAATGCTGATGGAGAACAATTAAGGGGGACAACTGGTTTTTTTCATTTAACAACAGCCAATCTTTCCTATTCACATTTATTTAAAAATAGTTGGCGGGTAAGTATTCGTGGTACCGCTGACTTCAGGAAATTCAATGCACAAAATTATTTTACCACTTTTGCAAGTGATACAGCAAATGAAAAAGTAAATTCGATCTCGAGCCAGATAAATATCAATAAAAAGACAAAGACCGGATTATTGAATATTGATCTGGGATATAAAAAATTAAGGGATCAGTTCTGGTTTCGTCCTGCTGCAACACCAAACGATAACAGATCAAATTTATATACTGCCCAGGTTTATTATAACTGGAATATCAATAATAAAAACAGCATCACACCGGGAGTGCAGTTCATTGAAAGAAAAATTGAATCCAATGACAGGGGAAACCATAGCATTGCCCATATTGCTTTCTACACTATTTTTAGACAGGAAATTGCAAATAACATTTTCTTGAATGAAAGTTTACGTCTGGATTGGGATGAACGATATGGTGCAGTTTTAATACCACAAATAAATTTTGCATGGACCCCTTCTCAATTAACTATCCGTGCATCTGCAGGTAAATCAATCAGGGATGCAGATTTTACTGAACGATTCAATAATTATAATAAGCCACTGGTAACAAGTGGTACTATTGGAAATCCTGATCTTGAAACTGAACAATCGTGGAACTTTGAAATTGGCGCAGATTATCAAATTCAAAAAGGATTGCAGTTACATTCTACCGTGTTTTACAGAAACCATACCGGATTGATCGATTATGCCCCTACCCCTTATAGCCAGATGCCAAGAAAAGTCAATCTGATACCAACCGGAACATACTCCCTTGCAAAAAATATAGAAAGTGTAAAAACAACAGGAGTTGAATTTGATGCTGCATACAATAAAAGATTTGATCAGAAAAGCAGTCTCCATTTAATAGTGGGTTATACCTGGATAAATTCAAAAAACGATGACAGTATACCCTCTTTTTACATTTCTTCTCATGCAAAACACCTGATCAATTTTACAACTATCATTAATTACAAGTCTTTTTTCATTTCAGCCGCCCTATTATTCAAAAACAGGAACGAAAGAAAAGCAGCTTCAATTGGAGCTGAAATAACCCCTTCTTATTTTTTGATCAACACTAAAATCGGATATCTTTTACCAAAAGAAAAAGGAAAACTTTTTGTTCAAGCTGATAATTTACTGAATACTACATATAGCGACTTATTAGGTGCCCGCATGCCCGGAAGATGGTTATCAGGTGGAATTGAAATAACTTTGTGATCTTAATTTATTACTATGGATTTTCTAAAATCACTGAACATTGAAAGCAGGAATAATGGAGTAAGTACTGGAACAGAATGGATTGATTCTGCAGGAGAAATTATAGATTCATATTCCCCGGTTAATGGAAAAAAGATAGCATCTGTAATTGCAACTGATAAAGCAGGATATGAAACAGTAATCAATAAAGCTCAGGAAGCATTTAAAACCTGGAGATTAACCCCTGCTCCCCAACGTGGAGAAATTGTAAGGCAAGTTGCTGATGCATTAAGAACCAATAAAGAAGATCTTGGAAAACTGGTATCCTATGAAATGGGTAAGAGTTTACAGGAAGGCTTAGGTGAAGTTCAGGAGATGATTGATATATGTGATTTTGCAGTTGGTTTATCAAGACAATTATATGGACTTACAATGCATAGTGAACGACCAGGTCACAGAATGTATGAACAATATCATCCGCTGGGAATTGTAGGTATCATATCGGCATTTAATTTTCCTGTTGCTGTATGGAGCTGGAATGCAATGCTAGCCTGGGTTTGTGGTGATGTTTGTATATGGAAACCTTCTGAAAAAACTCCTCTATGCGGAATAGCCTGTCAAAATATTATTACTGAAGTATTCAGAAAAAATAATGTACCTGAAGGTGTAAGTGGACTTATTATTGGTGGCCGGGAAGTTGGGGAATGGATGGCAAACGATACTAGAATTCCATTGATCTCTGCAACAGGTTCAACTAGAATGGGTAAAGCTGTTGGTGGAGCTGTTGGTGCCAGATTGGGAAGGGCACTTTTAGAACTTGGAGGGAACAATGCAATTATAATTTCAAAAGATGCAGATATCGATATTGCAGTATTAGGATCTTTATTCGGTGCTGTTGGCACTGCAGGCCAACGATGCACCAGTACAAGAAGGTTAATTATTCATGAAGACATCTATGAATCAATAAAGAATAAATTAGTCAGTGCTTATCATCAATTACGAATAGGTGATCCGCTTGATCAAAATAATCATGTAGGGCCGTTAATTGATAAAGATGCTGTGCAGATGTATCTGGACACTATTGAAAAATGTAAAACTGAAGGGGGTGTTTTTGTCGTTGAGGGAGGTGTACTATCTGGACCGGGTTATGAAAGTGGCTGCTATGTAAAACCTTGTATTGCTGAAGCAAAACCTGGCTATCAGATTGTGCAGCATGAAACATTTGCTCCTATCCTGTATTTATTAAAATATAAAACGATTGATGAAGCAATAGCCATACAAAATGGAGTTCCTCAAGGATTATCTTCATCTATCATGACCCTTAATTTGCGGGAAGAAGAGCAATTCCTTTCTAGTGCCGGTAGTGACTGTGGTATCGCTAATGTAAACATCGGTACTTCTGGGGCAGAAATCGGGGGTGCCTTTGGAGGTGAAAAAGAGACCGGAGGTGGCCGAGAAAGTGGCAGCGATGCCTGGAAAGTATATATGCGCCGGCAAACTAATACAATCAATTACAGTACCTCTTTACCATTAGCACAAGGGATCAAATTTGATGTATAAAACCTTAAAATTTGATCATCAGCTCCTTACGGGCAACCTTTTAATATTACCGTCCGTCAAAAAAATCATAAAACCGAACAAAGGGATAGCTAATCCTGTATAATGTATGAATGGTAATGATTATTTTTACGCCTATACCAATTTTGCAGATAAATTAAAACAACATATGAATAAAAATTTCAAGAGTATTACTTTATTTTTTACCGCTGCCCTCTTTTCATTTTTTGTATTTGGGCAAGATGTGCCAAAAGGATGGCATTTGATGGACAAAGAAAAAAGTGGTTTTTATGGCATCAGTATGGACAAAGCATACGATTTTGTAAAATCTAAAAATCTTAAAAGCAATACCGTAATTGTAGCAGTTATTGATTCCGGTATTGACACCCTGCATGAAGATCTAAAAGCTGTTCTCTGGAAAAATCCAAAAGAAATTCCAGGTAATGGAATTGATGATGACAAAAACGGATACGTTGATGATGTATATGGATGGAATTTTATTGGCGGCAGAGATAATAATAATGTAACTAAGGACTCCTACGAAGCAGTCAGGGTTTATCATAATTTACGTTCAAAGTATGAAGACAAAAAGATTGATAAATCTACCCTTTCTCCTGAAGAATTATACCAATACGAATTGTGGGAAAGAGCAAAAGATGAAATTGTTGGTGAGGTCAACCCAATGGAAGTAATTCAGATAAGAAGAATGTCGAAAATGATGGTGACGGGTGATTCCATCATCAGAAAGGAAATAAAAAAAGAAGAATACAATTGTAAGGATCTGGAAAATTTTGCTACAGAAAATGCAGAAGCTCAGAAAGTAAAGGATGTATTGATCAGAATTTGCAAAGGCAATGACAATGATGAAATATCAAACCAGATGATCCTTGATCAGCTACAGTCAGACCTTAACAAAATGGAAGCATCTGATATTGCTCCTGTTAATTATCGTGGAGATGTTGTAAAAGATAATTACTACGACTATAATGATAAATTTTATGGTAATAACGATGTTATGGTTAGCAACAAAGCTGCATTACATGGCACCCATGTTTCCGGAATCATTGCAGCAGATCGTAAAAATGGAATAGGAATGGATGGTGTTGCAGATAATGTAAAGATCATGAGCCTCCGTGCAGTACCTGATGGTGATGAACATGATAAAGATATAGCCTTAGCAATTCATTATGCAGTTGATAATGGAGCACAGGTAATCAATATGAGTTTTGGTAAAGGATATTCACCAGAAAAAAAGTGGGTGGATGATGCAGTACGATATGCAGAAAGCAAAGGTGTATTGCTTATACATGCTGCAGGAAATGATGCAAAAAATCTTGATACTTCTTATAACTTTCCAACCCCTAATTTCTTAGATGGAAAAAACCCTTCTAATTGGATCACTGTTGGTGCAAGCGGCGATCCTAAAGCAGGAGGATTAACTGCAAGTTTTTCCAATTACGGAAAAAAAGAAGTTGATGTATTTGCTCCAGGTGTAAAAATTTATGCAACAGTACCTGGGGGCGATACTTATCAAAATCTACAAGGTACAAGTATGGCATCTCCTGTAGTAGCAGGCCTTGCCGCAATGATACTTGAATATTTCCCTTCATTAAGCGCTGCTCAGGTTAAAATGGTCATTGAAAAATCTGCTCAAAAACCTGGTATGAAAGTAAATAACCCCGGAACTGATGAAATGGAAAATCTTGATGAATTATGCAGATCAGGTGGTATCATTAATGCATATGCTGCAGTTAAGCTGGCATCTACATTAAAGGGAGAAAGAAATATCTCAGTAAAAACAGATTCAAAAGTCTCACCAAAGAAAAAAAACTAAATAAACCATGATATTTTAATACCCCCGCAAATTGCGGGGTTATTTTTTTGATATAAGTATATTATGGTGTTTTACTATAATTTCTGGCTAAACTTGGTTAAATTGCAGATCACTGTAACTAAAATTATTGGAATGAAATATTTGATGCTGCTGATATCGATAATAACTGTAAACCTTATTCAAAGTTGTGGTAATAGTTCAAACAGTGATTTGATTTATAAGCCAGATCAGAATGAGTTAAAACAATTGGATTCTATTAACAATCTGCAAACTTCAGATCCTTTAATTCAAAATCCCAATAATTTATCAGCACCTGCAATAAATTCCTCTCAACCAATTCAGACAACTACAACAATTGAACCTGTTACCACTGGTACCGGTTTAAATCCCGAGCATGGCAAACCCGGGCATCGATGTGATATTGCTGTTGGGGCTCCTTTGAACAGCACGGTTCAACAACCTGCTGCCAATACTACTACAGCTATTAATCAAACATCACCACAAATTATTACTACGCAACCCGTAGCCGGCAAACCAGTTGCTGCAGGAATGAATCCTGAACATGGTAAACCGGGGCATAGATGTGATATTGCTGTTGGGGCACCGCTAAATAGCCCGGTTCAACAACCTAATACTGCTGTTACCAATACACCATCTATCAGTAGTACCAATTCACCACTTATTACACCCAAACTTCCTGCTGCCTCTGGTACTCCCTTTGCACCGGGTATGAACCCTGAACATGGAAAGCCTGGTCATCGATGTGATATTGCAGTTGGGGCTCCTTTGGATAGTAAACCTGCTGAGGTGAAAACTGAACAAGCAAAAATTGAAGAAAAAGTAGTCACTCCAAAAAAAGACTCTTCGCAATAATCAAATGCATAGATTTCCCTAACTGAATAAATGAATTTGCTTTTTATTTCAAAGTAAAAAAATATGCCCCGTCCTGATCTTAAAAATGTTCCCAATTGGTACCATAGATATATAAACGCTGTAAAAGAAAATGAGCTTTCCGAGGCATTAAAAAATCAAACATCAGCTTTCAATAGTTTCATCCATACTATACCAGAGGAAAAAAGAGAATATAAATATGCAGAAGGGAAATGGACCATTAAAGAAATTCTTCAGCACATTATCGATACTGAAAGGGTATTTGGCTACAGAGCACTTCGTTTTGCCAGAAAAGATCAAACTCCGCTACCAGGATTTGAAGAGAATGATTATGCTAAAAATGCTAATGTTGAAAATAGAAAATGGGAAGATCTGATCGAAGAATTCAGAGCCGTACGCAAGTCGACAGAATATCTGTTCAATTCTTTTAACGATGAACAACTCAAAGAAATAGGAATTGCAAGTGGCAATCCCGTTTCAGTTTTAGGAATCGGATTCATGATTCCCGGTCATACAATACACCATATAGCAATTATAAAAGAAAGATATTTATAGTATAAAAAAAACGTTGCAAAGCAACGTTTACTATTATTTCCGCAATTCAGGCTTTTAAACTGCAAAGCTGGTTCCACAACCACAGGTAGTACTTGCATTTGGATTCTTAAATGTAAAGCCTCTGTTATTTAACCCGTCCTGCCAATCTACAATCATCCCATACAAATACATTTCATGTGATTTATCCATTATACAATCCACACCATCAATTTCAAAATGTTTATCATTATCTGTTGAATGATCGAATCCGAGTACATAGGTCATTCCCGAACAGCCGCCTCCCTTAACTCCTACCCTTAATAATTGAGTACTATCAAAATCTTCAGCAGTCATTAATTTCTTAATTTCTACAAGAGCCCCTTCAGTTAATGTAACGGGTGATTTTATCATATTTTCCATTCTGCAAAATTAATTATTATTTTTTCAATTACATATTTTACGGTTTCGAGGAAAGGAAAATTAACAAATGATCTTAATAACAGATAAAAGATTTAAAAAGTAAACTATATCATTCAGCTTATTTTTGTAATAATCATTCAAAATTAAATAAATGGAAATCGCTTACATAAGTCTTATCGTTTCTATTGTAGCAATCGTTATAGCCCTATTTGCTGTTTTTAAAAAACCACCAATAATAAAAGAAGGTACTGCGCCAAAATATGAAAGCACTGGTCTCCGTTTACAGGCTTATGAAAGACTGGTACTTTTAACTGAAAGAGTAGCCTTACCAAATCTGATCAGCAGATTGAATCAACCCGGGATCAGTGCTTATGAAATGAAAATGATCCTGACCGAAAATATCAAACATGAATTTGAATATAACAGTACACAACAGTTGTATGTTAGTCCGGTAAGTTGGGATTCGGTTAGAAATTTAAAAGAACAGAATATTATGATCATTAACCAGGTAGCAGCATCATTACCTCCTACTGCTTCTGCTGCTGAACTGAATAAAAAGATTCTGGAAGTAATGATGGCACAACCAAACGGAACTTTACATGAATTAGTTTTAGAAGCTTTGAACTTTGAGGCAAAAAAAATAATAAATTAAGGCCTGTTAATTAAATTACTAGTATGTCTGAAGAAAATAAAAAAAATACTGATTCAGGACTTGAAATAAAACCCGTATACACTCAGAATGATAATTCAGCTTTTGAAAATACTATAAAAAGTGAGGATTACTTGCCGGGAAATTTCCCCTTTACAAGAGGTGTACAAAGCAGTATGTACCGGGGTAAACTTTGGACAATGCGGCAATATGCCGGATTCAGTACTGCTGAAGAAAGCAATAAGCGATATCATTATTTATTATCTCAAGGTGTAAGCGGCTTAAGTGTTGCATTTGATCTGCCAACGCAAATAGGATATGACAGTGATCATGCATTAGCCGAAGGTGAAGTAGGAAAAGTTGGTGTTGCTATTGATAGTATAGAAGACATTCAAACACTTTTTGATGGAATAAAGTTGGACCAGGTTTCTACTTCAATGACGATAAATGCTACCGGATTCATTCTGCTTGCCTTTTATGTTGCATTGGCAAAACAACAAGGTGCTGATCTCAAAAAAATATCAGGAACCATCCAGAATGATATTTTAAAAGAATATGCTGCAAGAGGAACATATATCTATCCGCCAAAACCTTCCATGCGAATCATCACTGATATTTTTGAGTGGTGCAGTAAAGAAGTTCCGAAATGGAATACGATTTCTATTTCCGGTTATCACATAAGAGAGGCTGGCAGTACTGCTGTCCAGGAAATTGCATTTACACTGGCCAATGGAAAAGCATATGTAGAAGCGGCTCAAAAGAAAGGGCTGGATATTAATGTATTTGGCAAAAGACTCTCCTTCTTTTTTAATGCACATAACAATTTATTTGAAGAGGTTGCCAAATTCAGAGCGGCAAGGAAAATGTGGGCACAGATCATGAAAGATCTTGGTGCCACTGATCCGAAGGCTATGATGTTACGTTTTCATACACAAACCGGAGGCAGCACATTAACAGCACAACAACCATTAAATAATATCAGCAGAGTTACTATTCAATCACTGGCTGCAGTATTAGGGGGCACCCAATCCCTGCACACCAATGGATATGATGAAGCATTAAGCCTGCCAACAGAAGAAGCAGCTAAAATTGCATTGCGTACACAACAAATCATTGCTTTTGAAAGTGGCGCCCCGGATACAGCAGATCCGCTTGCAGGATCATTTTTTATTGAATCACTCACTAACGAAATTGAACAGGCTGCTTATAAATTGATTGGTAAAATTGATGCAATGGGTGGAAGTGTGTCTGCCATTGAACAAGGTTTTATTCAAGATGAAATAGCCAGAAGTGCTTATGAATATCAACGAAATATTGAAAGCGGCAATAAGATCATTGTTGGAGTAAATAAATTTCAATCAGAAGAAGAAACTACTATCCCTATTCTTAAAGTAGATGATAACATCAGAAATATTCAAACTGAAAAACTACAACAACTCAGAAAAAACCGTAATCATTCAAAATGCGACCAGGTTTTGCAGGAATTAAATGATAAAGCTAACAGCGGTGAAAATATAATGCCAACAGTTGTTGAAGCAGTTGAGAATAAATGTACACTTGGGGAAATTGCTGATACTTTGCGGGAAATATATGGCGAGTATAAATAAACGATGATCTATTCTGACCACATTCATGCCATTTTAATTGCTTAAATTCATATTAAAATTCTCTTATTATGAAATCTTGTCAATTAAAAAGAATTGTAACTAACTCTTTTATTCTTTTACTATCAATTACATTTTCAATTGAAGGGGTCTCTCAATCGCCTTCATTTATCACAGATAGTCTTGATAGTTATATAGAACGGGGAATGAAGCAATGGCAGATACCCGGATTAGCGATAGCTATTGTAAAAGATGGAAAAGTTGTTGTAAGAAAAGGATATGGAGTAAGAGAATTAGGTAAAGAGGATAAAATAGATGAGAATACATTATTTATCATTGCCTCGAATTCAAAACTTTTTACAGGCACTTCAATTGCTAAACTTGATTATGAAAAGAAATTATCACTCAATGATAAAGTAACACAATACATACCCTGGTTTCAATTGTATGACAGCACTTCAACTAAATTGGCCAATGTAAGAGATATGCTTTGCCATCGTTTAGGCACAAAAACATTTCAGGGTGACTTTACATTTTGGGATTCTAATCTTGAAAAAGATTCGATCATCTGGAAAATGCGATACCTGAAACCACCGCTGGAATTTCGACAGGATTTCGGATACTGTAACTCAGGCTTTTTGGTTGCAGGACAAATTCTTGAAAAAGTAACCGGACTAACCTGGGAAAAATATGTGGAAGAAAATATTCTGCGACCATTAGCGATGAATAATACATATATGAATACAGCAGGTCTTTCTAATCGTAACAATGTTGCCTATCCACATAATAATTCATATAGCTCAATTACAAAAATTCCTTTTGACAATGTAGATAATCTTGGACCGGCAACAAGTATGGTCAGTAATGTAAAGGACTTAACAAACTGGTTGTTTTTACAATTAGATAGTGGCAAATTCAACGGAACTGAAATACTACCATGGCCTGTTCTGCAAAAAACGAGAGATATTAATATTCTGACAGGCAGTCGAAAATCAACAGTCTATCCTTCTCATTTCCGTGGCTATGGCTTAGGTGTTTTTTCAACCGATTATAATGGAAAGCAGGTTTACTGGCATACGGGTGGTGCATTCGGACATGTAACGAATGTGTGCTTTATTCCTGAAGAGAATATTGGCATTACAATTCTCACTAATAATGATAACCAAAGTTTCTTTGAAGCCTTAAGGTTTCAGATAATGGATGCATACCTGGATGTACCCTATACTGACAGAAGCAAATTTCAATGGGGGTATTTTATTCAGAATAAAAAACAGACAGACAATGAATTGGCCGCCATGAAAAAAAGGGTTGATGCAAATAATTCTCCGGGATTAAAACTTGCTGACTATACTGGTGATTATTATAATACTGTCTATGGTAAAATAAAAATCTCGAAAAGTGACAACATGCTAATATGCCGTTTTCAACATCATCCTGATCTGATTGGTTATATGCAATACATGGATAACAATGAATTCCAGGTTACTTTTTCAAATATTGGCTATGGTATTTATCCTGCAAAATTTTATATCACAGAAGGAAAAGCAAATGCAGTTGAGATCAAATCAAACGAATTTGTAGAAAGTGATGCCTATCTTTTTGCCAAAGATCCGGAAGGTTTGATGATCAGGTAAAATCATTAAAAAAGCCATCCTGATCATTGGGATGGCTTTAATTTTTATATAATAATGCTAATTACTTTTTCTGATCTTTTACCCAACTGTCTTTCAATGTAACGGTCCGGTTAAAAACAAGCTTATCCCCTGTTGAATCTTTATCAAGACAATAATATCCTTTACGTATAAATTGAAACCGATCAGCTAGTATTGCTGCTTTTAAAGAAGGCTCTGCGAAACCTTTTACAATTTTTAAAGAATCAGGATTTATATACTCTTTAAAATCTCCATCTTCATCAGACGGATCTTCAACTTTAAAAAGCCGGTCATATTCTCTTACTTCCAGTTCAATGGCATCTGCTGCATTGACCCAATGTAGAGTTCCTTTTACTTTAATATCAGATGTATCTGCCCCACTTTTACTTTCAGGTATATAACTGCAATGCAATTCAGTAATATTTCCTTCTGCATCCTTCACTACTTCATCACATTTGATAATGTAAGCTGATTTCAATCTAACCATTTGCCCGGGTGCCAACCTGAAATATTTTTTGGGAGCCACTTCCATAAAGTCATTTCTCTCAATATAAATTTCTTTACTAAATGTAAGATCTCTTATTCCGCCATTTTCATCCTCAGGATTATTCTCACTTTGTAATGTTTCACCAACACCGGTATAATTTGTGATAATTACTTTCACCGGATCAAACACCACCATCCTTCTCAATGCTATTTTATTAAGGTGTTCCCTCAGGCAAAACTCCAATAATCCCACATCAACCAGGTTCTCTCTTTTTGCTACCCCTATCCTGTCACAAAAGTCACGGATACTATCCGGTGTATATCCCCTTCTTCTTAATCCGCTGATCGTAGGCATTCTGGGATCGTCCCACCCTGTTACATGTTTCTCTGTAACAAGTTGTAATAATTTACGTTTACTGGTAACTGTGTAGTTGATATTTCTTCTGGCAAACTCATATTGATGTGAAGGGAATATCTCAAGATGCTCGATCAACCAGTCGTATAATTCTCTGTGCGGAACAAACTCAAGCGTACAAATAGAATGAGTAACTTTTTCAATAGAATCGCTTTGTCCATGTGCAAAATCATACATTGGGTAAATACACCACTTATCACCGGTACGATGATGATGTGCATGTTTTATTCTGTATAGGATCGGATCTCTCATCAGCATATTGATATGCGCCATATCAATTTTTGCTCTTAATATTCTGCTGCCATCGGGGAATTCACCCTCTTTCATCCGCACAAACAGCTCTCTGTTCTCTTCAATGCTCCTGGTTCTGTATTTACTGTCCTTTCCAGGTTCTGTCGGGCTACCTTTTAACGAGGCCATTTCTTCTGCAGTGCTATCATCAACATAAGCAAGTCCCTTTTCAATCAGCATTAATGCAAATGCATAAAGTTGATCAAAATAATCACTGGCAAAATGTTCATTCTTCCATTCAAATCCTAACCAATGAACATCTTCCTTTATACTGTCAACATATTCCGTTTCTTCTGTTACCGGATTAGTATCATCAAAACGAAGATTGGTATAACCAGGATATTTCTGTGTAAGCCCAAAATTCAGACATATAGCAGATGCATGGCCGATATGGAGATAACCATTCGGCTCTGGTGGAAATCGGGTAACTATAGATTTATATTTCCCTGACTTGAGATCCTCTTCAATAATTTCTTCCAGGAAATTAAGACTACGTTCTTCTTTTTTTATTTCGTCCGGCATAGCCTGCAAAGTTAAGGAAATGAGAGACTTGAAGATGAAGCGTTCATTACAGAAAAGGGATCGTTTACACAAATTCAGTGCACTTCCTTCTTAATAAATCTTAATACAATGAGACTAATTAAAGACACCAAACCAAAAATCAAAAAGGCTTCCGAATAATCCCATAGCCCGGTAATTTTTCCAGCTAACCAGATCGTCCATGCTTCACAACCGTTTGTAGCAGCCATATAGGTACTGAATTGTGTAGCCCCTATTTTTGGGTTGGTCTGGTCCATAAATAATGCATAAGATGATGCTGTAAACATTCCGACAAATAAATACATTCCTGAAAACCCTAAATAGTAAAAAAAGGGTGCATTAATGTTTCCTGAAAGTCGCATCACTCCTAACAGTATAACAAAGAAAACAAACCCGATCAAAAAACGACCGACAGATTTTTTGCGATTCCGGTGATCAGATAGCCAACCACCCATTAATCCGCCAAATAGCATTAATGCAACAACAGGAATAAAAAAGAAAAATCCTATTTGTTCTTTTGAAATATCAAGATCCTTTAAAAATGGACCGGCTAAACCACCAGCTACCTCGAAGGCTGCTGCACTGGTCATGGCAAATAAAATAACAAGCCATGTGTTTTTACTACTGAAGCTCAATGAAAGATTATTCATTAAGTTTTTGAAACGGTCTACCGGAGTTTTGACAAAAGCAGGTTCTCTCACAAATAACAATATTGTCAATGTGAGACAAATACTACCAATCATTAAAAGCATAACAAATTGTAAACCGATAGCTTGTACCATCATTAATGCTCCACCTCCAAATACACTTCTGCCTGTTAACATACCCGCTTGCATGTAACCATTTAAAATGCCTCGTTCTTCTTTTACTACTGTGTTTATCACCATTGCATCAATAGAAACATCTTGAGTAGCTGCAGCCATTGAATGTATAAAAAGACAAACTATCCAAACAGACAGATGTGTAACCGGTGAAATAAAAACCAGGGGGATAAATGAAGCAGCCATTATTAACTGCGAAAAAAATATCCATGTTTTAAAACCAAACCGCTGGTTTCTGAACATATCAACTAACGGAGCCCAAATGAATTTAAAGACCCATGGAAGTACAAGCAAGGCTGTAATAGAAGTGATACTCTCAATATCAATTTGCTTATCCCGAAGAATTGTCGGTAATGCCCACCAGATAAAACCTATTGGTGCTCCTTCGCTCAGATAAAGAGCAAATACGAGAAAGGCTCTTCCCTTTTTATGTTGTAGTAAATTCAATAAATAAACGGCTTAAGAAAAACGAATCGTTTGGATTTGTTACAGGAATTTATTTCAATATTTAAAGTTACAATCTATTCATTGCTGTGGTGAAATAAAAAATGCCGGCCCTTCCTTGTTGGAATGACCGGCATTGTGATAACTTGGAAAGTAAAGTTTTATACTATTACCCTCTGAAGCGGCTTTGAGCAGTTTTTGCATTTCTGCGCATATTCCACAGATCAACAATTGTGAAACTACTTTGCTTTACTTCATGCAGATGAATGTCTGTTGCCAATGTTTCTCTTACTTCCCTCACCAGATTTTTTAATACTTCTGGTTCCATCTGTACAATAGATGGTCTCTCATCAATTTTCATGATATTATGGTTTAAAAATTTACGATTTTATGATCCGGGCAATAATCAAAATCGTTAGAAGATTTGCTGAATATTTATTATCAGCGGCAAGCTGGGTTATTGTTCGGATTTGCGCTGCAAAGATACGTCTATTCCTGCCTGTTGCAAAGTAAATCATATATTAAGTTGCAAATAAAAATATAAAATTCTGACCTCCCTATTCTTTTGTCTAACAAATAGGTCATAACTGTAATGAGAAGTTTAACTAATAAGATTCAGAAATAATGGTAACCCGGATTTCCAGTCACCATCAAGATACAATTCAAAAGAATAGCGGCCGGCAGTTTCAAATTTCAATTGGTTAAAATTAATAACCATATTGATTGAAGCAAACTGTCCGTTTGGAGGGGTACCAATATTGATATTGCCTTCAATAGGTTGTATTACTTCTTTACCTGTCGCATCAATTAACCGTAGTTTGAAATTATGATCGCCGGCTTCCTTTATTCCAAAACGCAAACGGCAGGCTACACTACATGCAGGATGCTGAACCGGGAATTGTTTTGAATTAATACTGTCAAAAGTGCCTACGATTGTAAGTTTGGAATTATTGTCCTGTGCAAAGTCGGCTAAAGTAAATATTTCTATTTCCATAATAGTTTATTTATTGGTTTAAATCTATGATCAATTTTTCTATTTTCTATATGACGAATAACCATGCCGACTGATATTTTTTGAATTTACAAGTCAGTATTGACTAAACCTTTAACCAAATCTGTCATAGAAGCAGTAATTGTGACAAATCCAGTTGAAATCTATTTTTTTAAAATGTCGTTGATTATTTGAATATGATGCTTTGTATGAATGGCAATCATTCTTCGGGCCTGTTTTATTTTGAGGTCACCAAAAACCGGATGTGTAAAATATTTGTCGCTGCTTAATTTCTCAAACAACTCAGCCTTTTCTTTGGCTTTTTCAAGCAAGGGCTTTATTGATTCTTCACTGATCTCTTCACCCGGCTTTACATTATTTGGCACCCTGGCCTTACCTCTAGGAATTTTACCCATTGTAAACACCAAAGATCGTTTCCAGTTGAAGCTTCTTTTAAAATCTTCCGGATTGGAATGTTCCGTTGCGCTTATCATTTTTACAAAAGCCAGTAAGCTATGTTCCAGATGCCAGCCAACTGATACTTTTGAGACTGTATCATTCTTGTGATCAATATACGGTACAGTTTTCTCTAGCTCTGAAATCAGTTCAGTAAGTTCTTTCATTGTATTTTTTTTTAACAAACATACAGAAAGCCACTTTTAGCCCGGATACTTAAGAGTTTTTTCGCCTTCAAACGTAATAACTTTATCACCTTCACCATTAATATTAACCTTCACTAATGTTTTTCCTTTTGTACCAAATTCAAACTGGACTTTAACAAAACCTAATCCCCCTTCAAAACTATTATTTCCTTTGTAATCCATAGCTTCCATAATCTGACCATTTCTCTTTAAAAATAACTGATCACCTTCCCTATAAAACTCTATATTATTACCTTTCTTCATATCATATAAACCAGTTATTTTCTTAAATGATGCAGTGTCCAAAACATATTCATCCTTTAAAACAACATCAAACTTCACCTGCTTTTCATTTTTACTATTAGTAGAAGATTCCAATATTCGATTTAGTGATCTTGGATCTCCGGCACTATCATCTTTAGCGATATATTTATCTCCTTTAAAATAAACCTGTGTTACCAGATCCTGGCCCGAATTACCGGAAATACGCATATGGATATGAGCCGGTCGTGTTGAATCGTCATTTCCCTCCATTGCCTGGTAAGGTACTGGTAATATAGTTTTAAAATTATACTTGCCATCTGCACCTGTTTTAAAGGAAGCTCTGTACACATAATCATCCGATGTATTATCATACACACCATTTTCATCACAATGCCAAATCTCCACCAAAGAATTTTTTAATGGGGTCTTTGCATCTTTTGCAAATACGGTTCCACTAAAATGTAAAGTCTGGCCATTTGTACCATTTTGAATTAGATCAGTACGGAATGGAGCACCGGGACGATAGAATGGCCCTAAAATATCCGTAGTGGTTGGGTCTTCGCCTACATAAGCATTGCCATCCCATTTGATCTTACCAAATACTCCTACACTCATTGCAATAAGTGATGAACTGTAAATAAAATTTCTTCTTTTCATTTTTAAAAAATTGAATAGTTATATAATTAAGGGATGAAATATTTGTAGAAATCAGAGGGATGAATGTTGGTTCCTGATATCTGAAAGATACGAGATTACAATAAATAAATTGTTACAACATAATTAAACGATTAATTATCTCTTAGTCTGACCAAACAAAACAGGTTTGCGAAACCACAAACCTGTTTTTTATTATTTAAAAATCCAATTTTTATCAATTCGTCGCTGTAGAATCTGCCGGAGCCGGAGCATCTGGTGGTGGCATCATATTCATCATATCTTTTGGATCCATGTACATCCAATGTTCAACAGCTTTTCCATCTTTAAATTTAGCAATATCTACTCCTGTCATTTCCATTTGCTTACCATTCATTGTACCTGATGATTTTGACCATGTGATAACATATTCATCATCTGCCATTGTTTTAACAGTAGTACCCTTCATATCCGGCATCATTTCTTGCCATTTCTTCATTTCGGCAACAATATTTTCAAGACCTACTATATCACCTTGCTCTCCTGCATGATCTATTGCATCTGCAGCAATATAATCGCCCATTTTACTAAAATCACCTGATTCATAAGCTTTAGTAATGGCTTCATTCACTTCCATGTTTTTCTTGGCAGTAGCCGACATACCGCCAGATTCGTCATTGCATGAAATAAAAACACCGCATGCAACAACAATCAGAAGAATACTTAACTTTTTCATTTTTATATTTTTTTGATTTAGCCGAAAAGGTAGAAAAAATTTAAGATTAACCAAAACCATTAATAAAAATCTTATAATGATATAATAATCATTAAAATACTATCATTAAAAAATTAATATTTGAGAAATACAATCACAAAGAAATAATATTCAGGTGTTATATAATATTTGAAACGATGTTGAAGTAAAATTCAATAACTGAAGAATCTTCTTTTTCTATTAAATCAGAATTTTCTTACTTTCTTAAAATCTTCTCCATCGTTTTTCCTTTAGCCAGTTCATCAATCAACTTATCCATATAGCGGATCTTTTGCATGAGTTTGTCTTCGATCTCTTCTACACGATACCCACAAATTACTCCTGTAATTTTTGAAACATTTGGGTTGAGTTGTGGCGCCTTGGCAAAAAAAGTTTCCAGATCAACTTTCTTATCTATCTGCTGCTGTAATTTTTTTTGAGTATAACCTGTCAGCCAGCAAATGATGGTATCCAGTTCTTCTTTTGTGCGGCCCTTGGTCTCCACTTTTTTAAGATAATGCGGATAGACACTTCCGAATATCAGTTTATATACTCTCTCATTTTTCATTTTAGTAGATATTAATGAGCAAATTTTATTTTATTTAATCTTATCCTCCTTTATAATAATTTGCTGAACTCTGAAGGTACAAAGACTGGCAAAAAAAAGCCCCTACAATTTATGTAAGGGCTTTACTTCATTTTTATAAAAGTTTACTTCACTTCCTCATACGGCACATCCGTAACATCATCACCACCAGCAGTTGCATCGGCAGTTTGTTGGCCTGCATCAGCACCGGGCTGTCCTTCTGCTCCGGGAGCACCTTCCTGTGTGTTCTTATACATATCCTCACTGGCGGCTGTCCATGCTGCATTCAGTTCAGTCATTGCAGTATCTATAGCTGCAAGGTCTTGTCCTTTATGTGCTTCTTTTAATTTTTCTGCTGCTGTTTCAATAGTTGTTTTCTTTTCAGCAGGAATTTTTTCACCATATTCCTTCAATTGCTTTTCTGTCTGGAAGATCAAACTATCAGCCTGGTTCAGCTTCTCCACTTTTTCTTTTTCCACTTTATCGCTTTCTTCATTGGCTTTTGCTTCGGCTTTCATTTTCTCCACTTCTTCTTTGCTTAAGCCAGAACCTGCTTCAATATGTATCTTCTGCTCTTTACCTGTTCCTTTATCTTTTGCAGTAACGTGTAATATACCGTTAGCATCTATATCAAATATTACTTCAATCTGTGGTACACCTCTTGGTGCCGGTGGAATATTATCAAGGTTGAAAGTACCAAGGCTCTTATTATCCTTACTCATACTTCTTTCACCTTGTAATACATGTATCTGTACACCCGGCTGATTATCGCTTGCTGTAGAGAATACTTCAGACTTCTTCGTTGGTATAGTAGTGTTAGATGGAATTAATGGAGTCATTACACCACCCATTGTTTCAATACCCAAAGAAAGCGGAGTTACGTCAAGCAACAATACATCCTTCACCTCACCGGTCATTACTGCACCTTGTATAGCAGCACCTACTGCAACTACCTCATCAGGATTTACACTACGGTTAGGTTTTTTACCAAAGAATTTTTCAACGATCTCCTGTACTTTAGGAATTCTTGTTGATCCACCCACCAATATCACTTCATCTATCTGAGAAGCATTTAAACCAGCATCTTTCAATGCGATTTCACAAGGCTTCAAACAACGGGTAAATAAATTATCGGCAAGACTTTCAAATTTTGCACGGGTCAATTTTTTAACCAGATGCTTTGGCACACCGTCTACAGCTGTAATATAAGGGAGGTTGATCTCTGTTTCTGAAGAAGAACTTAATTCCACTTTAGCTTTTTCTGCTGCTTCTTTTAAACGTTGTAAAGCCATTGGATCCTTGCGAAGGTCAATTGCTTCATCTTTTTTAAATTCATCAGCTAACCAGTCCATGATCACTTTATCAAAGTCATCACCACCAAGGTGGGTATCACCATTGGTAGATTTTACTTCAAATACACCATCGCCTAATTCCAAAACGGAAATATCGAATGTACCACCACCAAGGTCAAATACAGCGATCTTCTGATCATGTTTTCCTTTATCCAAACCATAAGCTAATGCGGCTGCAGTTGGCTCGTTTACGATCCTGCGAACGGTCAAACCTGCAATTTCACCAGCTTCTTTTGTAGCCTGGCGCTGTGCATCATTAAAATATGCAGGTACAGTGATTACCGCTTCTGCTACCTCATGACCCAGGTAATCTTCAGCTGTTTTCTTCATTTTCTGAAGCACCATAGCACTGATTTCCTGTGGAGTATACAATCTGCCATCTATGTCAATACGAACGGTATTATTGTCACCTTTTACTACTTTATAGCTCCAATGGCTGATCTCTTCAGTAACCTCACCAAACTGACGACCCATAAAACGTTTTACTGAAGCAATCGTATTATGAGGGTTTGTGATAGCCTGACGTTTAGCAGGATCACCTACTTTACGTTCACCATTTTTTAAAAAAGCCACTATGGACGGGGTCGTACGGCGACCTTCGTCATTGGCTATAACCACCGGCTCACTGCCTTCCATAACTGCTACGCAGCTATTAGTGGTACCTAAGTCTATTCCTATTATCTTTCCCATGTTATTATTTTTTAGTGATTTCAAGCTAAATAGTCAATCATTATGCCGTCTGGGCAAAAGGTGTAAAATTGTCAGTTATTTGTAGCTCCTTACCGGCTTTAGTGACTTGATTTACCAGAAGTTGCAGAGTTTATCCCGATAATATCTGTTCCCCAATTCAGGGCTTTGTTCGCTATTCTACAAAATCAGAATACTTTTATACACATGAATTGTATGAAATAAACCAGCATATTTTTATCAAAATTGTAAATATACATGGCTAAATCAATTGCTGAAAAGCTAAGAATTAAACCAAACAATATTCTTCTCACTATCAATGCACCTGTAAATTTTAAAAAAGGTTTGACAGGGTTAACAAGCGAAATAAAGATCACCTCAACCGGAAAAAATTACAATCAGATTCATTGGTTTGTAATGAACAAACAGCAACTGGAAAAAGAAGTAAAAAAGATAATGACTTTAGTAAGACCAGGAATAATCGTATGGATCTATTATCCAAAAGGAACATCAAGGATTCAAACTGATTTGTCAAGAGATAAAGGTTGGGATTCCCTGAAACCATGGAAAGAAAAACTTACCTGGATAAATCTGATCTCATTTGACGATACCTGGTCTGTATTTGGCTTCAGACCTAAAACGGAAGCTGATAAAAAGAAAGAGGCGAAACCTGTTGTCAGGGAAATATTCAATTGGGTAGACCCAACAACCAAAGAAGTAAAACTTCCTGACGATTTAGTTATTCAATTGAAAAAAAATAAAGATGCTATTGCTTATTTCAATTCGCTTTCATTCACAAATAAAAAAGAATACATTGAATGGATAGTAACAGCTAAACGACCAGAAACAAGACAAGAAAGAATAGATGGAACAATTGATCGTTTAAAAAAGAAATGGAAAAACCCGAGGAACATTTAAGTGAATTTCTTCACAATTCATTATCCTTTCTTTAGTTATTTTTACTTCTAATAATTAACATGAAAGGAAAATTTTTTTTATTAGTATTAATTTTAATAGCATCCCTTTGTTCCTGTTCTCAAAAAATAAGTTCTGGCACACAAAAAATAAATCCGTCTGATCCTGATATTTCAATAGGTAATTATAAATTAGATTCATTACCAGATTCTGAGATCAATATTCCAATACAGATAAATCTAAAGCCAATGTATCTGATGGCTGATAAAAGTGTGGATACCGTTTTCAATTCTCCAGGTTATCCTGATAAATGGATACAGGATGGTTGCGACTCAAGATATAAATATGAATTTCGCCGGGGTCCCCTTTCAATAAATGGTGCTGGTAATGCATTGAATATCGGCTTTACAGGTTATTATCGTATAATCGGATCAACCAGGTTGTGTGTTAATGGCACTGTTGTATCACCCTGGACACCTGCCTGCCGTTGTGGTTTTGGGAATGAGCCTGAACGCAGAGTGAATGTTTCTTTTTCTAATTCGCTAATGGTAACACCTGATTATAAAGTAAACCTATCAGTAAAAAGAAATGATCCAAAGCCATTAGATAAATGCGAAGTCTGCTTTTGGGGACAGGACATTACCAAACAAGTAATGAATGGATTAACAGCTGAACTGGATGCTTCAAAAAAAGAAATGGAAAATACTTATGGTGCTGTTGATATGAAGCCATACTTTCAACAGGTATGGGATAAATTAACTGCTTCTAATAATTTATACAACCTTGGCTGGTTACAGATCAACCCACAGAAATTCAGGATCAATAACCTCTTCATTAAAAATGATTCATTAAATGTTTTTCTTGGTCTTACTGCAAAACCGGTAATCAGTTTTGAGCAACCGGTTGAGAATACATCCAAACTTTCAAACATGGCTGGATTCAGCAGGCAACAGGGGTTTTCTATTTTTCTTGATGCAGTACTTAATTATGATTCACTTAGCTGGATAATGAATGACCAGATAAAAGGCAAAGAATTCAACTTCAAAAAAGGGTTTATAAAAAAGAAATTCATTATTGATGATTGCAGTGTCTATGGCGGAGGATTTGAAAAACTGATCATCAAAGTCAACTTTTCAGGCACCAACGAAGGTGTTGTTTATTTGACCGGCAAACCAGTTTATGATATCGAAAAGCGAATAATTGAAGTGGTTGATATAGATTTTGATATCAAATCAAAAAACATCTTATTAGGTTCTGCTGATTGGTTATTTGATAAAAAAATCACTAAAGAAATAAGTAAATATGCAAGGTTTGAGTTAGGGGCCTATATCGATTCAGCTAAAATAAATATCAATCAACAACTCAACCAACAATGGCTAACCGGTATAAGAAGTGAAGGGAATATTAATGATATCAAACTGATAAAAATATTCCCATTGCAGCAGCATTTGGTAATCCGTTCTAATTGTTCCGGCAATTTAGCGGTAAAGGTTGAATCGATCGACTTTAGTCTTTAATCTCATCTTTATATTCATCAGGCAAACTTGCTTTAAAAGAAAAATTACGTTGCGCAACGTAACTGAAAAGTATAACAATAGCAATAGTTATGATCTGGGCAAAAACAGGATAAACAAAAAACTGCTCAACTAAAATTTTCAGCAATAAGTAATTAATAAAAAGATTGAACATACAAACCAGGAAATATCGAAATAACTGTACCCTCCCTTTCATGTTTGAATCGCTGAACACTACATATTTTGACATAAAAAAGCCAACCGGAAAAGTGATGCAGAATGAAAAGAATAATGCTGCCATATGCCCTTTGAATGCATAAAATCCAAAGTGGAACATCTTTTCTGCAAAAATGTATTTGAAACTGATATAATAAAGGACAAGACCAAGCAATGTATTACCTCCCCCGGAAGCCGCATACCTGAATGTCTGCAAATTCATGAACCTGCGAAAAGGCGGATAAAAAAAGTCAATAATGGGTAGTACAAAATCCCTTGCGCTATGTATATGTCTTCTCATTAATATTGGCAAATGTACTATTGGAATTGGTAATTAAGGAATTAGACATCCGGTTCCGTAAATTTGCCGACTAAACACCAATTGGATGAGCATTGTAAATGAAATAAAGAAACTGGTTGCAATTACTTTAAAGGAGCTATATGGTTTTGAGGTTGCAGAAAAGGATCTAACGATCAACAGCACAAAACCTGAATTTGAAGGTGATTACACGTTGGTCATGTTCTCTTTTGTAAAACAACTGAAGAAATCGCCAGAGCAGTTAGGTAATGAGATCGGTGAAGCATTGGTGAGAACAAACCCGGAAATTTTTACTGCACATAATACCATTAAAGGTTTTTTGAATTTAACTGTAGCTGATACTTATTGGTTGAAATTCCTGAATACTAATTATAGTTCTCCAAAATTTGGGTCAAGCCCTGCTAACGGACAAAAAGTAATGGTAGAATATTCTTCTCCCAATACAAACAAACCAATACACCTGGGGCACTTAAGAAATAATTTTTTGGGATGGAGTGTAGCTCAAATATTAAAAGAAAGCGGTTATGAAACTATAAAGACCTGTATAGTAAATGACAGAGGTATACATATTTGCAAGAGTATGATCGCCTGGCAACTGTTTGCAAATGGAGCAACACCACAATCAACCAATACCAAAGGAGATCATTTTGTTGGAGACTATTATGTAAAATTCAATGATGAATATAAAAAACAGGTAGAAGAATTAGTTGCCGGTGGAATGACCAAAGAACAAGCAGAGAAAGAAGCCCCAATCATGAAAGGTACACAGCAAATGTTGCTTGATTGGGAAGAAGGTAAACCAGATGTAATTGATCTGTGGAAGAAAATGAATGGTTGGGTATATGAAGGATTTGATGTTACGTATAAAAGAATAGGATCTGATTTTGCTAAAATGTATTATGAAAGTGAAACCTACATCCCAGGAAAGAAATTTGTAGAAGAAGGATTGAAAACCGGTGTGTTCTTCAAAAAAGAAGATGGCAGTGTGTGGATCGATCTTACAGAAGAAGGACTGGATGAAAAACTGGTTTTAAGAAAGGATGGCACTTCGGTATACATAACACAGGACCTGGGATTGGCACAGGAAAAATATGAGGACTTTAAATATGACCAGAGTATATATGTGATAGCTGACGAACAGAATTACCACATGAAAGTTTTGAAGTTGATCCTTCAAAAAGCAGGTAAACCATATGCAGATGGTATCTACCATTTAAGCTATGGTATGGTAGAACTACCTAGTGGCAGAATGAAAAGCCGGGAAGGTACAGTAGTGGATGCTGATGATATGATTGATGAGATGGTGAATGTTGCAAAAAACAAAACGGAAGAACTTGGAAAAGTTAAAGACTTTACTGAAGAAGAATTAATAGAGCTGTATGATACTATTGCATTGGGTGCGTTGAAATTTTTCTTACTCCGGGTTGATCCTAAAAAGAGAATGATCTTTAATCCCGAGGAATCAATAGATTTTCATGGATTCACCGGTCCGTTTGTGCAGTATACTCATGCCAGAATAAAATCGATCCTGAGAAAACAAACTCCGGAAAATGGCTTGGATATTTCAAGTACATTATTAAAGCTAGAAAAAGACCTTATCATTTTATTGGAGCAATACCCAACCATTATTGAACAGGCTGTTACAGAACATAACCCATCTGTTATTGCTATTTATGTTTTCAACATAGCTAAATCATTTAATAGTTTTTATACTGAGCACTCGGTAATGAATGCAGAATCAGAGGAGAAGAAACAACTACGTTTACAATTGGCACAAATGACTGCCAATGTAATTGCCTCAGGCATGAGCTTACTTGGCATTAAAGTTCCGGAGAGAATGTAAATACGTCTGAAGTCATAAAAAAAGCGGTTACAAAATTTTTGTAACCGCTTTTTTATTTTATTTATACTTTGATCTGATTTCAGACCAAAGACTAAAAGATTTTTTTACATACCCATCGTCATTTTCTTTTGCTTCAAACTTGCAAGGGAAGGATCTTTTTGTATTGCAATATCACAAAGCTTAATCCCTTTCTCTGTATTTTCTTTTCCACCTTTTTTCTGATATGCCATACCGATCATGTATAGAGAAGAAGCACTTTCTTTATCATACTCAAGAATTCTATCCCAGTATTCAATGGCAAGATCAAATTTACCTTTATAATAATATGCCTCAGCCACCATATTGAGGATATTCATATCACTTGGCTTTCTTTTTAAGATTTCATTCAGCATCGAAACTCCTTTATCGAGATCGCCAACATTCAGATATGCTATACCAAGGTTTTCCAGGTAATCATTATCTTTTTTAAGGCCTTTCTCTCCAGCCTCCAGCATATACTTCAAAGCATCCTTATCATTATTCATTGCATAACAAATAAGGCTTAATTCATATATCCAGTAACTCTCTGTAGGCTTTAACTCAATTGCTTTTTTGAAATAAGGGATAGCTAATTTATAATTCATCATATCTGCATAACTGCGAGCAATCAGGTATGGAATTTCAGCATTCGTGGGATCTTCAATGGAAGCTTCATTCAGGTATTTGATGGCTTCGCCATAATTATCAATATCATAATTAACCCGTCCAACATAATAAGCTATCTTTTCAGATGGGTCTGCTTTCTTAAGCTTATGTGCAAAAATTATTACATCGTCCTTTTGCTTAAGCTGAAAAGAAAGTGTCATGATCTGCTTATAATTTACTGCTGTTTCATCACCCATTCTAACCAGTTTAATGAACATTTCTCTGGATTGCCCATAGCGGCGAAGATCTAAATAAGCAAAAGCAAGTTCCGTGTTAATAGCAAGGCTATTCTCGTCATAACCAATTGCTTTCTCAAAATTTTTCAGAGATTCTAATCTCCGTCCGTTTTGCTTTTCTACTAAACCTTTTTGTAAAAAATAATCGGCACTATCCACCCGTGGAAGTGCTTCGATCTTTGTAAAAGATGTTTGTGCAAATGCAGCTGATGTCAATAGCATCAGACAAAATGCAAAGGATGATAAATGGCGGTACATAGGGTATTAATTTGGATTGGATTTAAAACTGATACTCATATGCAAGATAGATTGAGAGGTAAAAAAATCAAAGCTAAACCAAATAATAATGTACGAATATCGTTCCAAAAAGTATTATTTCAGAACAATTCCTGCCAGGGGTGGTAAATTTACTGTAATCTTATACTTTTTTTGATTCTTATCAATCAATTCTGATCGGATCTCAGGGTTAAAAATATCTCCGGTGCCCCAATAGATCTTGCCATCGCTATTGAAAATTTCCTCTGAGTACTGCTTCCCTGTAACTTCAATCTCCCAGTCATTCCTTACTACTGGGGTCATATTTAATATGATAAGAAGGTCATCTTCTTTTTCCTTGCCTTTTCTTTTATAGACCATTATAGATTCCTGCCGGTGGTTCAGGTCTACCCATTCAAAACCGTCATGTTTAAATTGATTAAAGTGTAAAGCAGATTCGGCCTTTAATAACTTATTCAGATCAGTAATACAATCTTTTAACAGGCGGTGACAATCGAAATCTAATAAGCCCCATTGTAACTCTGACTTATAATTCCATTCATTTGTTTGACCAAATTCATCTCCCATAAATAATAACCTGGCACCCGGATGTGTCCACATGTAAGTATATAATAATCGAAGATTGGCAAATTTCTGCCACTCATCTCCGGGAACTTTATACAGCATCGGACTCTTTCCATGTACCACTTCATCATGACTTAGCGGAAGCATAAAATTCTCATCATAGAAGTACATCATACTGAATGTAAACTTATCCTGATGGAATTGACGCATCAATGGATCTAATTTAAAATAATCTAATGTATCATGCATCCAACCCATCATCCATTTCATTCCAAAACCAAGACCATCTTGCCATGTTGGCCTTGAAATACCCGGCCAATCTGTAGCTTCTTCAGCAATGGTTTGCACATCTGGAAAATCACGGTAGATAGTATGATTTAAATCTTTTATAAACTCAATGGCTTCCAGGTTACCATCGCCACCAAATTCATTTGGCTCCCACTCTCCTTCTTCTCTCGAGTAATTCAATTTCAGCATTGAACTAACCGCATCAACTCTTATTCCATCAATATGAAAAAGATCGAACCAATACCTTGCACTACTTATTAAAAATGATTTAACTTCTCCCCTTTTGTAATTGAAAATATAGCTGTTCCAATCCGGATGAAATCCCTTTCGCATATCTGCATACTCATAAGTATGTGCGCCATCAAACATAAATAACCCATGTGCATCGTAGGGAAAATGCGATGGCACCCAATCCAGAATAACGCCTATTTTTTCCTGATGAAAAGCATCTATTAATCGCATTAAACCTTGTGGATCTCCAAAACGGGATGTAGCCGCAAAAAATCCAGTGCATTGATAACCCCAGCTTCCATCAAAAGGGTGTTCCATTACTGGCATAAACTCAACATGTGTAAAGCCTAACTCTTTTACATAGGGTACTAATTGTTCTACTAACTGATCATAAGTATTATACGATTCTTCATCATTTGCATCGGGGCGTTGCCAACTGGCAAGATGTACTTCATAAACACTCCAAGGAGCATCTAAAGAATTACTTTCCTTTCTCCCCTTCATCCATTCACTGTCCTTCCAGTCGTAATACATATCCCAGGTTATGCTGGCGGTTTGTGGTCTTTTTTCCCAGAAGTTGGCAAAGGGATCACCTTTGTCAATCTTTCTGTTCTTATAACCAATGATATGATATTTATATGCTTCTCCTAATTTAAAATGAGGGATGAACCCTTCCCATATTCCACTTTTATCCCAGCGGGGATTTAATTCATATTCATTATTCTTCCAATGATTAAAATTCCCCTTAACTGAAACGGAAGTAGCATTGGGAGCCCATACACAGAAGTACATGCCCCATATATCATTTACCTGAATTGAATGAGAGCCAAATTTTTTATAAAGCTGATAATTTGTTCCGTTTTGATAATTCGTTACATCTTCATCAGTAAGTATTGAATAATTCCACACAGGTTTTGATGTATCAACGAAGTTGAGTTCTTCATAAGGCTTGATTACTTCCTGTACCTTTTCTTCTTCAACTGGCTTTTTAGAGGTTTCTTCAATTATTTTATTCTTTCTTATCTGCTTTGCCATTCTGTAATTTAAGAAGAAATAGAATAATAACTTACTTAATCAACTCAAACACAAAACTTTCTTTGGGCTTTATTTCCCAATTATTCATTTCAATTATTTCGCCGGAAATAACATTTTTCATCTTTGTGTAACCTTTTGTGCCTTCAGCGTAATTCGTCCAATCGGGCTTTAGAGTTTTATCGCCTGTATTGGATATTACCATAACATTTTGCTTATTATCATACCTGAAATAAATATACATTCCGTTTACAGGAATAAATTGCAGAGTCTTTCCACTTGTTATTGCTGAAGAACCTTTTCTGAAATTGGCCAGCTTACATACATATTCAAAAGCCTCTTGTTGTAAATCACTTCTGCCCTCTTTTGTAAAACGATTCTCTTTTTTATTATCGCCGAGCCAACCTCCCGGAAAGTCTTCTCTAACAGTAGCATCAGTGTTTACTTTTCTATTCTTCATTAAGACTTCAGAACCATAATATATTTGCGGAATACCTCTTATTGTAAGCAACCAGTTAAAACCCATTTTCATTTTTCCCCAGTCTTCATCTACAACCGAAAACACTCTGTCCAGATCATGATTATCCAGAAAAATGCAATTATTCATTGGATCTTTATACAATACATCCTGGGCTAATGTTGTATAAATCTTATTCACTCCATCCATCCATCCTGATGCTAAATTCATACCGGAAAGCATAGCAAAGCAGGTTTGAAAATCAAGCATCCCTTTTGCATTATGCTTAAATGGAGTATTAATATTATTTTGAGTAAAATAGGCATTCGCTACTGTGGTATTAACAAATGATTCTCCAAAGACAGTTAATTTAGGAAATTCCTTTTCCAAAGCCGTGTTAATATCATTTAAAAATTGTTCATCACAATATTTATAGGTATCAACTCTCCATCCATCAATACCAAATTCTTCTGTAGTCCAGATAGCATGTTGAATTAAAAATTTTGCAACAAAAGAATTTTGCTGATTCAGATCTGGTAAATGCGGAACAAACCAGCCATCCAGCATTGCTCTCTTATCTGCTTTAGAAGCATAAGGATCATAAAAAACTTCCTCCCGGTGGTTTGGTCCTCTATCCCCTTGTGATGTATTAAACCAATCTTTCATTGGAGGATCTAATACAAACCAATGATTATTTCCGACATGGTTATAAACAGCATCTTGAATAATTCTTAATCCTTTTGCATGTAGCTGATCACAAAAATTCTTGTAACCATCATTCCCACCTAAACGCTTATCAATTTTATAATGATCAGTAAACCAATAACCATGATAACCTGCAACACTGTTACCCCACTCACTCATTTTTGGCATATCATTTTCAATAACAGGCGTCAACCAAAGTGTAGTAACACCTAATTGATTAAAATAATCTAAATGGTTTTCAATGCCTTTAAAATCGCCACCGTGCCTTGAGAATTTATCATTCCTGTCATTAACCTGATCTTTGTATTCCTTAATTATATCATTGGAAGGATCACCATTAGAAAAACGATCTGGTATAAGTAAGTAAATAAAATCTTTTGCACTAACCCCTTGTATTCTTGCTTTTCCATCCTCCTTATTCTTTGCTTTTAATTCAAATTCAAAATTGATGAAAGAAACAGCTTCAGGAGAGTGAAGATCATCGATCCTGAATTTTATTTTTCCGGGTTTTGCCGCTTTATCGATCACCAGGTCGATCCATAGATAATTAGGATTTTCTACACGGATCTGTTTAATCATTTTTACTCCCTTATAAGACATCATTGTAACCTTTTCCATCGTAATTCTATCCCGATGGATCATCAGCTGTAAATTTGGATTATTCATACCTACCCACCAGTGAGTTGGATATACATCTGTAGCCTGTGCTACGATAGATATTATCAATAAAAGAAGAAAGAAATATTTTTTCATATTAAATTACTTGTCTTTTATCCTCAAAGTAAATAAGGCTGCTATCAACATTGAAACTCCTCCAACCACTATTGTCATGATTGCATTTCCATTAAAGAAATGACGGGTTAAAACGCCTAAAAGTGTGGCCGCTAATATCTGAGGGATAACTATAAAAAAGTTAAAAATCCCCATATATACTCCCATTTTTTGTGCTGGTAATGCTCTTGTCAGCATTGAATAGGGCATGGCAAGAATACTACACCATGCTAATCCAATTCCTGCCATACTGATGATCAATAGTTTCTCATCTTTGAAAATGTAAAAAGAAATAAGGCCTAAGCCACCCGCAATTAATGAAATGATATGAGCCGTTGGCCTTGAAAATCGTTTTGCCAATACCGGTAAAAGAAAAGCAAATAATGCTGCAAATCCATTATAAAAAGCAAATAGAACACCTACCCAATTTCCCATATTATTATACGCTTCAGAAGCTGCATCAGTCGTTCCGGCAATATGTTGTGCTAATGCGGGTACAGTATATATCCACATAGCAAATAATGCAAACCAGGAAAAAAATTGTACAACAGCTAATTTTTTCATTGTATCAGGAAGAAAATTCAAGTCATCCATTACTTCAACAAATCCGTTCTTATTTTTGTGAAGCATCCCCGCTACCAACTGGCAAAGTCCAAAAGCAGCAATACCTCCAGTCAAAACATATAATTCTTTTTCCAATTTATTTTCGACAGAAGAATTATAAAAGAAAAGTCCTGCTGTTAATGCAATTCCAATCAATGCCCATATTGAACCCTTTCTCGTAAATGAAGAAGCAGGTGTTTTAATATTTATCTCACTAACATCCTCATTTAATTCTCCAAAACTTTTTAATTCGTCAGGAGAATATTCTTTAGTACTAAAAACTGTATAAGAGATCGCAGCTATATAAACGATAGCACCGATGATAAATGAAATTTTTATTGAATCGGGGAGAATTCCCTCCGGTGCCTGATTGGAAATACCAAATTCAGTAAGCATATATGGTAAAAGGGATGAAATAACTGCTCCGGTACCAATAAAAAAACTTTGCATTGCAAAACCAGTTGTGCGTTGGCCATCTGGCAACATATCACCTACAAATGCTCTGAAAGGTTCCATAGATACATTTATGGATGCATCTAATAACCATAACATGATGGCAGCCATCCACACTTCAGTAACATTCGGAAATACAAAGAGTGCAAGTGAAGCAAATATTGCTCCAACCATAAAAAATGGTCTTCTTCTGCCCCATCGCTTATGCCAAGTTTTATCGCTCCAATGTCCTATTATTGGTTGAATAATAAGACCTGTTAGCGGTGCGGCGATCCATAAAATCGGAATGTCATCAATTGATGCACCAAGTGTTTGAAATATTCTGCTGACATTAGCATTCTGAAGACCAAAAGCAAATTGAATTCCGAAGAACCCAACACTCATATTGACAATTTGACGAAGACTAAGCTGTGGTTTTATACCAGTATAAACTAGGGACATATTACAATCGTTAAATTAATAATTGGATTTTGAAGATAAGAATATAAAGAAAGAGGTAAACATTATTTCAAAAAATCATACCAACTATTTACTTGTATCGTAATTGATCAAGTTATATTACAAACCCATTGGGAATAACTGCGCCTTTTTTAACTACTACAATTCCATCTTTTACAGCATATAATGCATGATCAACATTTTCAAGATGACTACCTCCAATAATTCTAACATCATTACCAATCCTGACATTTTTGTCAAGTATTGTATTTTTAATATAGCACCTGTCACCAACACCCAATAAAGGGATTCCACTCGAAGAAACATCAGCTATTTCAACTAGTGATTCATAATAATCGCTACCCATCATATAAGTACTTACAACAGTACTGCCATTTCCGATTCTGGAACGTATTCCAATTACGCTGCTTTCAATTCTTGATGCATGTATAATTGAACCTTCGGCTACAATCGTTTTTTCTAATGTAGTACCGCTAATTTTAGCCGGAGGAAGCATACGGGGTCTGGTGTAAATATTCCTGTCATTATCAAACAGGTTAAACAATGGAATTTCTTTTGTGAGATCAAGATTTGCTTCGAAGAATGAATAAATATTTCCGATATCTGTCCAATAGCCATCATATTGATAACTGGCAACTTTATAATTTTCAATTGAATTTGGAATGATCTCTTTTCCAAAATCTGTAGCATCTTTATATTCATTTCTTAATAATTCAAACAACAACTTGGTATTGAAAATATAGATGCCCATGGAGGCCAGGTAATTTCTACCCTGATTTTTCATTTCTTCGCCTGTATCACTTACCCAATCATCCAATAATTCTTTTTTTGGTTTTTCTATAAAAGACTTAATTAATCCTTCACCTGATTTTAAAATACCAAACTCCGGAGCTTCTCTTTCCGCTACAGGAATTGTAGCTACAGAGATATCAGCACCTAATTCTTTATGATTATCTAACATCTCTGCAAAATCCATCTGGTATAACTGATCACCGGAAAGAATTAAAATATAATCACTTTCAAAAGGCTCAATATGACGAAGCCCTTGCCGCACAGCATCTGCTGTACCTTGAAACCAGGTTGGGTTATCTGGAGTTTGTTCTGCTGCTAATATATCTACAAAGGCCTTACTGAATGCACTAAAATGGTAAGTGTTTTTAATATGCCTGTTTAATGAAGCAGAATTAAATTGTGTCAAAACGAACATTCTCCCAATTCCGTTATTCAAACAGTTAGAGATCGGAATATCTACTAATCTGTATTTTCCTGCAATAGGTACTGCCGGCTTTGACCTGGTTGCCGTTAAAGGAAATAATCTTGATCCGGCACCACCACCAAGTATGATCGCAATTATCTCTTTTGAATGTGTGATTGTTCTTATTGCCATAAACAGTTTTTTATTTTAGTGACTGATACAAATCTATATATTGTTGAGCTGAGCTGTCCCAGGAATGATCGATCGTCATCATATGACTTCGCATCCAGGTATAAAGGTCTGGCTTATTATTGTAAAGGTCAATAGCCCGTCCTACTGAATAAGTAATATCACCAACACTGGCCTGATCAAACCTGATACCAAATCCTTCGGGATCACCCATATCTGTTACAGTATCTCTTAATCCTCCAATGTTCCTTACCATTGGTACCGTTCCATATCGTAATGCATACATTTGATTTAATCCACAAGGCTCAACCCTTGATGGCATTAATAAAAAATCTGAACCGGCATACATTAAATGACTTAAAGATTCACTATATCCAATATACGAATTAAAATAACCTTTGAATTGGTGATTCATATGGTCTAACTGATCCTCCAGGTTGGGATCTCCCGAACCTAAAACTAAAAAGTTAGCATGTCCACTATGTTGATATATTGATTGACTGATAGCTTCAGGTAACAGATCTGCTGCTTTTTCTCCAACCAATCTTCCTATAAAAGAGATCAAAGGTTTATCCGGATCTAATCCAAACTGACCTGCTAATTCTTTTTTATTTTTTCTTTTCCCTTTTTCTACTAATTCTTTGTCATAATTTTTTGCGATCAAACTATCTGTAATAGGATCCCAAACCTGCGTATCAATTCCATTTAATATTCCAAGACTTTTACCTTGTTCATAACCAAATAAATTTTCAAGCCCGTTTGCAGCACCCTTCAATTCATCTAAATAACTATGGCTCACTGTTGTTACTTTCCATGCACATTTAACTGCAGAAGCTAATGGATTTATAGTCTTATCCCAATCGAGCATACCCCATTTCCAACTATCAAATGAAGGAAGTAAATAATATTTATCCCAACCTATCCAACCCTGGTATTGGGCATTATGCACAGTAAATACAGTTGGGATGTCAGCTAACTTATCCCTAAACTCCAAAGCATATTTTACCATGAATGGGATTAATCCTGTATGATGATCATGACAATGAATTACATCTGGTTTATGAGACCATTTATTTAACCAATCACAAACAGCTACCTGAAATGAAAGGAACCGCTCAGTATCATCATCATATCCATAAATTTTTTCCCGGTCCAATAAACCATTTATATCAACCAGGTATAGGTCAAAGCCAAGCTTGTTAGTTTTTTCCTTAATAATACTATAATGAAAGTAATGTGACCCGATATGCTGGCCACCCTCATGCACAAGTTCCCATTGATTATCATACAAAAACTTTGTACGATACATTGGCATCACCACTTTAGCCACATGGCCTAATTCTGCCTGGTATTTCGGAAGAGCACCCACTACATCTCCTAAACCGCCAGCTTTTGCTACAGGATAACATTCTGCTGCTACATGAAGTATCTCCATAAATTGAAAATAATCTTTTTCAATGAAATTAAGTTGTTTAATCAAGATAAAAAAAACTAGAAATTATTTGCTTAAGAAGGAATCTACTTCATTAATTATGGTATAAGAATATTAATATAAGTCTATTATTAGTGTTACATTAATATGTTGGATTGAATATTCAAAATTTGTTTTATTTTCAACACCTTATTAATAAATACAATTCCTTCATATGAGCCAATCAAAACAACCAACGAATTACGGTGCACTCGGAACATTAGTAACAGTTTTTTTCTTTTGGGGATTTATTGCAGCAGGAAATAGTGTATTCATTCCTTTTTGTAAACATTATTTTAATCTGGATCAGTTTCAAAGTCAGTTGATCGATTTTGCTTTTTATACTGCATATTACATCGGGGCTCTTGGCCTGTTTGCATATGGAGCATTTGGAGGAAAAGATCTAGTTGGCAAATGGGGTTTTAAGAATAGTATTGTTTTCGGACTTTTATTTTCTGCCTTAGGTGCTGTTGCTATGATTATTGCTGTTAATGGCAATAGTTTTGGTGGTATGTTAATGGGGCTGTTTATTGTTGCTTTAGGATTTTCATTACAACAAACCGCCGCTCAGCCATTTACAATATCACTTGGTGATCCGGCAACGGGTACCAGTAGAGTAAATCTTGGTGGTGGTGTAAACTCTTTTGGTACTTCTATAGGTCCATTAGTTGTAGCTTTTGCACTATTTGGAACAACTGCTGCTATAACTGATGAAAAAATAGCCGCACTTAGTTTATCCAAAGTCATTCAATTATACACTTTCGTTGGAGTTCTTTTCATCGGTGCTGCAGCCATGTTTTATTTTTCTAAAAAAGTACCCTCCGGAAAATTATTAGAAAAAACGGAAAAAGCTAATAAAGCACTTTACACTTTATTAATAATGACTGTACTGCTATTTGCATTATTTATTCCGGTATTTGATAGTTATAAAACTGACCTTACTAATGCGACAGATGCAGAAAAACATTCAATGGAAATATATAGATTGAAATGGTTAATCGGAGCTTTATTAGTTGTAGTAGTAGGATTAGTTATGGCTAATCTCAGAGCAAAAAAGAAGCCTGAAGGATGGGGAGCAATGCAATATCCTCAATTGGTACTCGGCATGCTTGCCATATTTGTCTATGTAGGAGTAGAAGTAGCAATAGGTAGTAACCTTGGTGAATTATTAAGACAAGAAAGCTTTGGCTCTCTTTCTGCTTCAGAGGCTACACCATATATCGGAATGTATTGGGGAAGTTTGATGATCGGAAGATGGACAGGAGCTATTACAGCATTTAATTTTTCTGACAGAACAAAAGCAATATTAAAATTTATAGTCCCATTAGCTGCTTTCGCCATTTTAATAGGAATAAATACATTAGCAAAATATGATATGTCACCATTGTATTATTATGTTATTTGTGTGTTTATACAAATAGGTGCATTTTATGTTACAAAAGATAAGCCAGCAAGAACAATGTTGGTGTTTGGTTTACTTGGAATAATTGCAATGGTCATTGGTTTAATGACTACCGGAAAAGTTGCCATCTATGCATTTTTAAGTGGCGGTTTAGTATGTTCAATCATGTGGCCTAGTATCTTCAGCCTTTCCATTGCCGGATTAGGAAAATATACTTCACAAGGTTCGGCTTTTTTAATTATGATGATACTTGGAGGTGGAATCATCCCTCCGATACAGGGTAAGATTTCTGATGTGATAGGCATTCATAATTCGTATATTATAGCCGCAATCTGTTTTGCTTACCTTGCATTTTTTGCATTTGCTGTAAAAGGAATATTAAAGAAACAAGGGATAGATTATGATGCTGAAGTTGGTGGTGGCGGACATTAATTAATACAAAATAGAAATAAAGATGTCAAATTATGCTATAGGAGTCGATATAGGAGGTACAAATACAAAGTTTGGTATTGTAGATCGTAACGGTGAAATTTTATACCAGGACAGGATGCTAACCAATGAGCCAGACGATGTACAGGATTTCGTTGATGAATTGTATGAAAAGCTGGCACCAATGATTGAAAAATATGGAGGCCATGAAAATTTTATCGGTATTGGTGTAGGTGCCCCTAACGGCAATTTTTATACAGGAACAATTGAATATGCACCAAATCTAAAATGGAAAGGAATCATTCCTTTAGCAAAATTATTTCATGACAAATTCAAGTTGCATGCTAAACTTACCAATGATGCCAATGCTGCAGCAATGGGTGAAATGATGTATGGTTGTGCAAAGAACATGAAGCATTTCATTACAATCACATTAGGCACAGGGGTAGGAAGTGGTATAGTAATTGATGGCAAAATTGTATTAGGACATGATGGATTTGCTGGGGAATTAGGACACACTATAATAAGACCGGGTGGAAGATTGCATCCCGGAACCGGCATCAGAGGAAGCCTTGAATCGTATGCATCAGCAACAGGTGTAAGAGAAACTGCAATAGAATTATTATCAAAAAATCCTAAAGAAGAGAGTTTATTAAGAGATTATAGCATTAACGATCTTATTACAAGTAAAACAGTTTATGAATGTGCTATTAAAGGAGACAATATTGCAAATGAAGTTTTTAATTTTACCGGCCAAATATTAGGAGAAGCTTTGGCAAACTTCATTTTATTCTCTTCACCTGAGGCAATCGTTTTGTTTGGTGGACTTACCAAAGCAGGAAATCTAATTTTAGATCCTACCAGGGCAGCTATGGAAGCCAACCTGATCAAGATCTTTAAAAATAAAGTAAAACTTATATTCAGTGAGTTGAATGAGGCTGATGCAGCCATTCTTGGTGCCAGTGCGTTAGTTTGGGAAAAATGATAATATTATATATACAATAAAAAAAAGCCCTGATGATCAGGGCTTTTTCAATTTATTAAAAGTCATTATTAAAAGGCTTTCTTAGTCTCTTCTTTTCCATTACCTTTTACCAGGTTCTGCTGGCTGATCATATCATTCATCACTTTTACTGCCTGATCAAGGTATATATCTTTCTGTAAAGATTTTAACCACTGATTAAACCGATCTTGCTTGTTCTTATCATCAGACCAACGGTCAACTTCATTTGGTAAAGCGGCTACATCTAAATCATTCTTCAATTTCAATAAAGATTCTAATTGCTTTACTGTAGTGCTGATCGCTTTTTGTTCTTCTTTGTACTTTTCGATTTGTAAAGAATATTGTTTGTTATTCTGATTTGAAAGCCACTCTGAATTTTCTTTTATAAGATTAAATGTATTGTCACTTTGCAAACGAACATCACTTAATTGCTGAATAGTTTTCAAATCATAACCAGGGCTCCATGTTTTATAACTTGCTTTATTGATCTCATCCCAAGGCAGTGCATCTTCATCATCCTTTTCTCTTACTTTAAGGTATTCCAGGTTATCAGGTAATACTATATCTGAATTTACTCCCTTAAGCTGTGTTGATCCACCATTGATACGATAGAATTTCTGAAGAGTTAATTTTACAGTGCCAAGATCAGCGTTTGATAATGAGAAACCGTTTTCATCTAACCCTATATTACGTTGAACAGTTCCTTTGCCATATGTAGAAGTACTTCCAATAATCACTCCCCTTCCATAATCCTGAATGGCCGCCGCAAATATTTCTGAGGCAGAGGCACTGAATTCATTTACCATTACTGCCAATGGTCCGGTATATAACACATCCCTGTCTTTATCCTTCAATACACTGGCGTTGTTCTCTCTATCCTTTACCTGTACTATTGGTCCGTCTTCAATAAATAAACCTGCCATCTGTACAACATCATACAGTGATCCACCACCATTATTTCTTAAGTCTATAACAATTCCATCTACTTTTTCTTTCTTTAATTTAGTAACCTCTTTGGCAACATCGGTAAAGCTCCTGTTTCCGTTTGGCCTGTCAAAATCCGCATAGAATTCAGGAAGAAAAATATATCCGATTTTAGACCCGTTGTTTTTTACGATGGCACTGCGGGCAAATGTTTCATCCTGCACTATTTCATCTCTAATGATAGAAACAACCTTTAATGTTCCATCCTGCTTTCTTAAAGTAAGATTAACTTCTGTTCCTTTTTTTCCACGGATCAGTTTAACTGCATCTGTAACAACAAAACCGGTTAATTCAACAGCCTCTTCTTTTCCCTGGGCAACTTTTACAATTACATCACCTGCTTGTATTTCTCCGGATTTCCATGCAGGACTACCGGTTAATACACTGGCAACTTTAATATTACCATCATCATATTGAAGTGAGGCTCCGATTCCATAAAAACGTCCACTCATTTCCTCATCGAAATATCTTTTATCTACCGGTGGAAAAAACTCAGAGTGAGGATCCATGGTGGTAGTAATTGCATTGACAAACAGATTGAATTTATCATCATCATTAAACTTGAATCTATATCTGTCAAACGTTCTGTCCATTATCTTTTTCACTTTTTCCCTGGCTTCTTTCTCTAATTCGCTATCTGATTTTACAATAAAGCCTTCTTTGCCTTTATTCTTATCCCTGTTTTCTAACAGATCTACATAGCGGTCAAGCGTCATGTATTTTAATTTCTTTCTCCAACGATCTTTTCTTTCTGCGACATTGGTAGGATAATCTAATTTATCGGCATCAAGTAGTATAGATTCATCAATAGTAAAATCAAAAGGTTTGGATAGAAATTCTTCGCTTAATGTTGAAGCTTCTTCCATTCTGGTATTGAATATTTTACCCGCCGCTAGAAAAAACTCAATATTATCCCCTTTGATCTCATTATCAATTGTTGTCTCATACTGTTTTAATGCATCAATATCTGCCTGAAGAAAAATATTTTTTTCAGCATTAAGGTCGGTTAAGAACTTTTTGAAAATTTTCTTCGAAAAATCGTCATTGATATCCTGTGGGCTATAGTGTGCCTGTTTTAGCATTTCCCCTACCAGTTTAAGTATCTGCTCATATTTTGTAGGAGTATTTAATGAGTTTTTAGGGCCAGATCCCAATGTTTTAAAAGCAAGGAATGAAGCAGCTACAAACATTAGAATCAATAACGGAAGTCTTTTCATATTCAAAAGGTATTTAAATGTCTCAGACATAACTTCAAAAATAATGCAAAAAGCTTGTTTTTCTATACTTTACAAGGTTTTAACAAGTGTTTTTGATGAAAGGCAAGATTTATTGGTTTAAGAAAAATTTCATATAATTAATTTCATATACCGGCTTTTTTATTTTAAATGAAATTGCATTTTACCTATTTTTGCAAACCCAATTTTTACTTTTTAAAAAGTAAATAACGAAATGAGATGGTGGTTATAGCTCAGTTGGTTAGAGCATCAGATTGTGGTTCTGAGGGTCGCCGGTTCGAGCCCGGTTAGCCACCCCAAAAACCCCGTTTTGTGAGAAACGGGGTTATTTTTTTCAGATTAATTTATAAAAATGAGTTATTGGTTTCTATTATTTCCTTTTGTTTCTGCATTTATAGGATGGATAACGAATTGGGTTGCTATTAAAATGTTATTCCACCCAAGAAATCCGAAAAAAATTCTTGGTATTACATTTCAGGGTATTTTTCCTAAAAGACAACAAAAATTTGCTGAAAAACTAGGCAAACTGGTTAGTGCAGAATTCCTTTCTTTCGATGATATTGAAAAAAAGATAAGTAATCCTGAAAATCTGTTGAAAATAATGCCCATGATCGAAAATCATGTTGATGACTTTTTAAGGAACAAATTAAAGGATGAAATGCCAGTCATTAGCATGTTTATTGGAGATAAAACTATTTCCAATCTAAAAGTAATGTTCATGAAAGAGATAGAAACTCTGCTGCCAATAGTGATGAAACAATATGCCGGTAATTTAAAATCTGAATTAGATCTGGAGCATATTGTTGTTACTAAAGTAGCGGCTTTTTCTTCAGATAAGCTGGAAGAGGTGCTTTTCCAGATCATGTCAAAGGAATTCAGATTTGTAGAAATTATTGGTGCAGTAATCGGTTTCCTGATCGGCTCACTCCAGGTAGTCTTTACCTATCTTGTCTATAAAGGTTAATTAACCGAACAATTACCACTCATAATTGTCATTACCTGTTCATCAAGTAAATAATTATGTCTGCAAGTTCCGGTATCAATCTACGTCTAAACTTCAAATCAAAAAAATGCGAATAATATTAACCCTAATAGTCTTATTTTCAATAAGTTATATTTCAACAGCCCAAAACCCTGCTGGCGGTCGTCCTGG
>JAHEMN010000001.1:53847-63561 GCA_024643645.1 Chitinophagaceae bacterium
TCACTAAATGTCGATATTGATGGCAATGTTTCATTAAGAAATAATTCACCCCAAATATTTGTGGATGGAAGGCCAACCACCATGGAACTGGATCAAATTCCTTCAGATGCAATAGAAAGTGTAGAGATCATAACAAATCCTTCTGCAAAATTTGATGCTTCTGGTGGAACAGCAGGAATACTAAACATAATATTAAAGAAAAACAGAAAGGTCGGTTACAATGGAAGTGTAAGAGCTAATATTGACAGCCGTGCCAGAATAGGATTAGGTGGGGATATAAATGTCCGGCAGGATAAATTAAACGGATTTATTAGCATTAATTACAATCAACGTAAATCGAAAAGTTACGGAACAACTGATCGTATAAATTTTGGTAGCAGCCCTAACTTCCAATTAAACCAAACAGATACTTCAAACTTCAATGGTATCTTTAATTTTGGAAGAGCTGGTTTAGACTTTTTCGTAACTAATCGAACAACAATATCAGCAAGTTTAAATATAGGTACTGGTAGTTTCGATCCATATTCAAGTAATATACTTTTAACGGATACTTTAAAAAGTCCGGTTGTTTCTTCATTAACAAAAAGGATTTCAAATTCAACCCGTGACTTCAACAGCACAGGAGGATCAGTAAGTTTTAAGCACAACTTTCCCAGACCAGGAAGGGAAATTACTGCAGATGTTAATTACAGGGGAAGAAAAGGCCCAAGTGATAATCTGATTGGAACTTATTTTTATAACGCTGATCTTACAACACTTAAAAATGCACAAATACAAAGACAGATCGGAGATGGTACAAGCAATAGCGTAACATTACAAAGTGATTATGTAAATCCATTAACAGATAAATCAAAATTAGAATTAGGTGTAAGAGCGGAATTCAATGAAATTTCAAGTACCAATGGATTCTATAATGTTGATCCTACAACTGGTCAAACAATTTCTACACCAACTACCTATACAGATTATCGTAGCAATGATAGAGTATTAGCAGCATATACAACTTATACAAACCGGATCAAAAATTTTGGATATCAATTAGGCTTGAGAGCTGAAAGTTCAAATTACCAGGGAAATCTTATAACAACAAATGAGAAGTTTAACATAGACTATGCTGTTAGTTTGTTCCCAAGTATCTTTTTAAGCCAGAAATTAAAAGCTGATCAGGAATTACAATTGAACTATTCAAGACGAATTAATCGTCCAAATTTTTGGCAACTCTCCCCTTTTATAGATTCAACTGATATTTTAAATCCAAGTATTGGTAACCCTGGATTACAACCAGAATTTACAAACTCGATGGAATTATCATATCAGAAGATATTTAAGAATAAGGATAATTTCTTAGCCTCAATATATTACAAAAACACAAATAACCTGATTACCCGTTTTCAACGGCAAGAGACCGATCCTAACAATGGTAAAGAGCAGATTATCAATACATATGTTAATGCAAATTCCAGTTATGTATCGGGTCTTGAGCTAACAATGAAAAACACTATAACGAAGTGGTGGGAGTTAACTACCAATTTTAATCTATTTACATCAAAGATCACAATTAATGATCCTTCTGTTGCTCAGCAAGATCAATTAGCAAGCTGGTTTACTAAGATCAATAATAATTTTAAAGTTTCGAAAAAACTTAGCTTTCAATTATCTGGAAGCTACCAGTCAAAAACTATTCTGCCTCCAGGCGGAAGCGGAAGTGGCGGTGGTGGCAGAAATGGAGGCTGGGGCGGTTTTGGACAAACCTTATCTGCTCAAGGATATGTAAGACCTGTTTATTATATAGACGCAGCAGCCAGATATTCCTTTATGAAAGAAAACAGAGCATCTCTATCTCTTAGCATGAGTGATATTTTCAGAACAAGACTATCTGATGTACATTCTGAATCGGCAACTTTCATACAGGATGTAATACGCCGTCGTGACCCACAGATCGTCAGGCTTAATTTTAGCTGGCGTTTTGGAAAATTTGATGCTTCGCTTTTCAAAAGAAAAAATAACAGACAAAGTGACCCTAGTGGTGGTATAGAAATGGGTGGCATGTAATTAGTATATTATTAATACTTTATTAAAAGGTTTTACTTTAAGTAAAACCTTTTTTCTTTCTAATTATATTTTAAAAAGATTTATAACCGATCTCAACAAACAATTTACAATTCCGTTTCTTTGCTTTGAATAAAAAAGAGAGTGAAAAAAATTTATTTTACAGTAACTAACGATTTAACCTATGACCAGAGGATGCATAGAATTTGTAATTCTTTGGCAGAAAATGGATATGATATAACTTTAGTTGGCTATAAAAAACCTTCATCTCTACCATTAGATAAAAAGAAATTCAAACAAAAGAGAATCCATTGCTGGTTTTTAAAAGGAAAATCTTTTTATGCAGAATATAATATCAGGCTTTCTTTATATCTGCTTTTTAAAAAAATGGATGCTATTTGTGCTATTGATCTTGATACGATTGTTCCTTGTCTAAATATTTCAAGATTAAAGAGGATTCCAAGAGTTTATGATGCTCATGAATTATTTACAGGGCTTAAAGAAGTAGTGAACAGACCAGCTGTTCAACGGGTATGGGATAGAATTGAAAAAAGAATAGTACCAAAATATAAAATGGGGTATACTGTTAGTGAAAGTATAGCAACTGAATTCAATAAACGTTACGGAGTAAAATATCTTACTATAAGGAATATTCCATTATTAAGAGAATTCACTAAAATTGAAAATCCAAATAAATATATCCTATACCAGGGTGCAGTAAATGAAGGTAGAGGTTTTGAAAATTTAATTCCAGCAATGCAGTGGGTAAACTCGAAACTAATTATATGTGGTGATGGTAACTATATGAACAAATTAAAAGAAATTATCATAAAATATAAAGTTGAAAATAAAATTGAATTAAAGGGAATGATGAAACCTGAAGAGCTTTTTGTTTATTCACAAACAGCATATATAGGTATTGCTACACCTGAAAACAAAGGATTAAACCAATATCTGGCCCTTCCAAATAAGTTTTTCGACTATATACATGCCTGTTTACCACAGATAAATGTCAATTTTCCTGAATATTCAAAATTAAACAAGGAGTTTGAAGTTGCTGTTCTTTTAAACGATCTAACTCCAAAGAAAATAGCTGATTCCATCAACAATTTACTTACTGATGATGTTTTATATAAGAAACTTAGTGAAAATTGTATTAGAGCAAGGGAAGTTTTAAATTGGCAAAATGAAGAAAAGAAATTATTAAAATTCTATGAATCACTTTTTTAAAATTGAGTAAGCATCTTCACATAGTCTGCCTTGATACCCCATGGCCCGCTGATTATGGCGGAGCTATTGATATGATGAACCGTATCATGATCATGAAAAAGATGGGAATTGTAATTCATCTGCATTATTTCAGTTATAATGAAAGAGGAACACCCAATGAATTAAACCAGTTTTGTGAGAGTATTCATGTATATGAAAGAAAGAAAAAGCACAATGCATTCTTTTCAAAACTCCCGTATATCGTCTCGTCCCGCATAAATGATGAACTAATAAATAATTTACAAAAAGATAATCACCCAATTTTATTAGAAGGACTTCATTGCACTGGAATTCTGCCAAATCTTGATCTACGGAACAGGAAAGTAGTTGTACGGATGCATAATGAAGAAAGTACTTACTATAAAGAATTAGCAGGGGCTGAAAGTTCTTTATTTAAGAAATTATACTTCTTAAATGAAAGTAAATTAATAAAAAAATATAATCGCCAACTTTCAGACGAATGTATTTATGCATGTGTTTCTAACGAAGATATCAGGCAACTAAAAAATGAATATAAATTATCAAATACAATATCAATTCCAACTTTTCCAGCCTGGCAAAAAGTGAGTGGTGATGAAGGCTTAGGTAATCTTTGCCTCTATCATGGTAACCTTTCTGTACCAGAAAATGAAAAAGCCGCTATCTGGTTACTTAAGAATGTTTTTTCTAAAATCAATAAACCATTTGTAATAGCCGGGAAGAATCCTTCAAAGCGATTACAAAAAATGGCTCATATTTTTCAACATACTTGTATCGTTGCTAATCCATCAGACAATGAATTGAATGATCTTATCCGTAAAGCTCAGATCAATATTTTACCTTCTTTTAATAAAAATATCACCGGAATAAAATTAAAATTACTTCATGCATTATATGAAGGAAGACATTGCCTGGTAAATGATCAGATGGTGAAAGGAACCGGCCTGGAAGATGCCTGTCATATAGCAAGTACTTCAGATGCATTTGCATCAGTAATTATGCAACTCTTTCATTTACCATTCGCAAATGAGGAAATCAAATTAAGAGAGGGTTTACTCTATGATAGATTCAACAATGAAAAAAACACAATAATGCTTAATCAATATTTATGGTAGCATTATCAATCACTTTCCCTCTTTCAGTACGAATCATTCTGGCAGGAAATTTCTGAACAACTATATAGTCATGAGAAGCCATTACAATTGCCGTGTTATAATCTCTTGAAATACTAACCAGCAAACTCATAATTTCATCTGAAGTTTCAGGATCAAGGTTACCTGTTGGTTCATCTGCAAGAATCAATTTAGGAGAATTTAATAAAGCCCTGGCGATATCAATTCTTTGTTGCTCTCCACCACTTAACTCAAAAGGCATTTTAAATCCTTTGGCCTTCAATCCCACTTTATCCAATACATCTGCTATTTTTTCATCCATTAACTTTTCATCCGTCCAACCGGTAGCCCGTAAAACAAACTTCAGATTATTGTTTACATTCCTATCGGTTAATAATTGAAAGTCCTGAAATACAACACCGAGGTTTCTTCGCAGATAGGGTACTTTTTTCCAGTCCATGCCCTTCAGACTGAACCCTGCCACAATTCCTTCGCCTTCTGTTAATGGCAATTCTCCATACAATGTCTTTAATAAACTTGATTTCCCGGTTCCGGTTTTACCTACTAAATAAACGAATTCACCTTTATTGACAGTGAGGTTAACATCCTGCAATACAAGATTATTTCCCTGGTATATATTAGCATGATTTAATTCTATTATAACTTCAGCCATTTTCTTCGATTTGTGCAAAGTAAAGGAAAGAAAAGCAAGAGAGAATCAAAAAAAATGGTAAATAATTCATTATTTCTCAGGTATTTATATTTTACCAAAAAAAATAATCAGGACAATCATGAAATATCATATCTCAATTCAGATCCAAAGAAGTAAATTTGAGTTGTCTCCTAACCTAACAAATTCCTCTTATATATTTTAAATTACTGGTCATTATAACGACCATTGACTTTTTAATTAATATATTATTAATATGGAAACTTCATTATATACATATGATCTTCTTGAACAAGGTTGTTATTACCTGGTAAAGCTGAAAGAGGATTCTCCGGTTACCTTAATTAAAGTAGCTGTTATTTCTGATCATTGTCTTTTTATACAGCGATATGATGATCCAATGGAAACTGAATGGAAGCTTAAAAAAGATACAATTTTCGATATCATTGAATGCTTAAGTGATGAAACGGTAAAAGCCTGGGAAGAAGAATTTCTTGAAAGTAAGAACCCATTCTACGAAGATGATTCAACTGACGAATAACTGATTGACCATTCATACAAATTACAAGAACAGGTGATTGAAATAGACTATATTAGTTTGCTCAATCACTTTATATGTTTGAAAAAAATTGCCTGCGCAAATTTCTTATTGGGACTTTTTTACTCATATCAATAAATATATGTGCCCAACCTTCACCACAAATTGCAAATGATAACCTTCCAACTGATTACTTAAAAAAAGAATTCCACGAAGGTAGAAGAGTTGCTTTAAGAAATATAATGCCAGATAATTCTGTTATGGCAATCTTCGCTTATCCTACAAGAACATTTTCGAACGATGTTGAGTACCTGTATCATCAAAATCCGGATCTCTACTATTTCAGCGGTTATAAAGAACCCCATTCTCTATTATTGATATTTAAAGAAGAACAAACTGATTCTTCAGGTAATGCATACAAGGAAATTTTATTCGTACAAAAAAGAAATGCACTGGCTGAACAATGGACCGGTAAAAGATTAGGAACAGAAGGAGCCAAAGAAAAACTGGGAATCAGTATGGCTTTCAATGGTAATGATTTTAAAAACTACTCTATTGATTTTTCAAAATTTGCAAAGATCATTTTCGATAAATTTCCAGATGACATTGCAAACGGTAATGACAAAGCTGATCTGTTTGATCTGGTCCAACAGTTTAAACAAAAGACTGAAATGCCAGACGAACTTTCAAAGCAAAATAGATTTGACACCAGGTCTTACAGAGAAATAACCGGTCAGTTACGGGCAATAAAAACACCAGAAGAAAAGGATCTTTTACGAAAAGCGGTTGAGATATCATGTCTTGGTCAAAATGAAGTTATGAAAGCTATCAGGCCAGATATGTCTGAATTGGAAATTCAGGGATTGCATGAATATGTACATAAAAGATATGGAGCTGAAGGTGTTGGATACGGCTCAATTATAGGTGCGGGTGAAAATGGTTGTATACTCCACTATATGGAAAACACAAAAACAAAAATAGGCACTTCTGTGATCCTGATGGATGTTGGTGCTGAATACCATGGATATACTGCTGATGTAACAAGGACAGTACCTGTTGATGGAAAATTCTCGAAAGAAGAAAGAGCCATATATCAATTGGTATACGATGCACAGGAAGCAGCTTTTAATACATTAAAAAATGATTCTAAATGGATAGATGCCAGTAATGCAGCCATAGATGTTATTGCTGATGGATTATTAAAACTTGGAATAATTAAAAATAAAAACGAAGTAGCAAGATATTATCCGCATGGGTTGGGACATCACATCGGTATGGATGTACATGACCGTGGTTCAATGAGAATATTAAAAAAAGATATGGTAATAACTGTTGAACCCGGAATCTATATACCTGAAGGGAGTAATTGTGATAAGAAATGGTGGAATATTGCCGTAAGAATTGAAGATGATGTATTGATCACAGAAAATGGATTTGAACTTCTCTCCCATTTTGCCCCACGGAAAATAGAAGATATTGAAAAAATGGTAAGCCAAAAATCTGTTTTGGATAATTACAAACTACCTCCATTAGAGTCAAATAAGAAAAAAGGGTTTTAATAAAAAAGCTGACAATTAAGTCAGCTTTTTTCATTTATATGATTCAATCAAAATCAGAATATTTGAAATCTTCTTAATTCCATTAAGAATGTAACAACATTAGATGCATTTAATGCTTCAAACTTTATTAACCCTATTCCTCTTGCATAATAACTTTTTCCATAATAATCAATAGTACTTGTTGCATCCTGCCAAACACCAGGTGCAACTTCTACTTCTAATTTTTCCTGTACAACTATTACATTCTGATAAGTTGCAGATCCTGTAGAGGTTACTACTGTTTTAGGAACATCTTTTTCCAGAATTGTATAACTGAATCTTACTTTTATCGGTGTGCCAGAAACAGTTCCGGCAAAACCATTTGTTGGCGTTTTCCAGTTAGTTGTTGCCGCCACATTATCTTTTAATAAAATATATTCAGTCCACGATGGATTATCATAGCCTACAAAAGAACCAGCATCAAACCATTCAAAATAATCTCCTCCATTTCTACGATAATAGCCAGATGAATCTAATGCAGGAGGTGCCGGATTACCATCATTTGACATAAAAATATTAAACGTTCCGGCCGGAACTACTTTTGTTGCAGCAATCGCTACTCTGTATAAACTATCCGTTGCATCGTCATCAAATTCATAACTCCAGTTGCTGTTTGTCGTTCTTGGTAAATAATCATTAGGCAGAACATTCACTGTAAATGTACAGGTACTTGAACCAAAAGTAACAGTGAAAACCTGAGGTCCTGCAGTTGTAGGTGTTCCTGTTCCTGCTAGATCTATTAACTGATTATTTCCAACATTTATTGAACCGGTTGCAGCAAAACTAAAACCGGTAACTGTATTTGAAGTGATATTGTAAGTTCCGGCAGTAGTAACATTTAACTCTATTTGTACTTTATTAGTAGTATTTAAAGCACCTCCCACAACATAAATACCACTCACAGTTGAAGGTGTACAGGCCGAAGGAGCTCCACCAAGTGTACCAACTGCAGGGCCTCCCGGATTTATTACATTAACTGAAAAACTACAACTGGCAAATGGTGCAGCAAAGGTTATTGTATTAGCACCCGCAATTGTTGGGGTTCCAGTTGCGGGCAAATTAACAGTTTGAACACCAGTAGTAATAAATGCTGCTGTTTTAGAAAATGTTAGTCCGCCACCTGTTGCTGTAATAGTATAAGTTCCAACTGTAGTTACATTAACAGATATATTAACTGAATTTGCACCAGTAACTGCAACATCCTTTGTGTAAGTTCCATTAACCACAGCTGAGGCACAATTTGCAGGAGTACCTCCATTTACCAGGGTAAATACTGCAGGTCCGCCACCACCAGCGGGTAATACTGATATTTGAATATCACAAACCGTACTATCAAATGTGACCACAAAATTATTAATGCCGGATGCAAATGGAGTACCATTACTTCTGAGTGTCACATTATTTACACCAGGGGTAGTAAATGTTCCTGTAGCACGAAAAAAATAGCCATTTACAGTATCCGTTGTTATTACATATGATCCGGTTGTTATTACATTAACAGCAACAGTAATAGTATTTGTATCTGCCACTAAAGCTACACCTGCAAAGTAAGTACCATTAATTGTTTTAGGAAGGCAGTCACCTGTAACATCTGCCTGAAGACTTCCCTTAGCAGGTGTATTTGTACCTTCAAAGCTTAATTCCTTCTGACATCCAATTCCAATAACCAAGAACAAAGCCATCCAATAGAAAAAATGTTTTTTCATACAAGGAGAATTATTTTAATCTCTAAAAATAAGACAATTTATTAACCTGAAAGGCCGAAAGCTCCTGAAATGACCAAATTCTATACCAATCATCTATCTTAAACAATACTTATTTTTGAAGCAAATTGTATTAATTGAAAAACGTAATACTGGCCCATTTATTATTTTTTGCTTTTTCATGTAATTCTCAAACGGAAACAGCAAACAAAGTCAATCCAAATGAATTTGAAAAAGGAATTAAATCTCCTGATGTTCAGATTTTGGATGTAAGGACCGCAGGTGAGTTTAAATCCGGATATATTACAAATGCTATGCAGGCAGACTGGATAAATAAACAAGAGTTTAATGACCGTATCAAATATGTGGATAAATACAAACCTGTCTATATCTATTGTCTTGTTGGTAGCAGAAGTGCTGCTGCTGCAGAATGGTTAAGGAAAAACGGATATTCAAATGTTGTGGAACTGCAAGGAGGAATTAATGCATGGAAAGCTGCCAATAAACCAATAGAAGGCAGCAGCAATGAAAAACAATTTACGCTAAACGAATACCTGGCGAATATTCCAAAGGATAAAACAACATTAGTTGATTTTGGTGCTCCCTGGTGTCCGCCATGTGTAAAAATGGAGCCGGTGCTTGATGAATTGCAACAATCAAAGGATCTTACATTCAAACTAATAAAAGTTGATGCAGGCATACACACTAATCTTATGAAAGATCTGAATATTGAGCCAATACCGGTTTTCATCATTTATAAGAATGGCCAAGAAGTTTGGCGAAAAGAAGGAATAGT
>JAHEMN010000001.1:63661-96560 GCA_024643645.1 Chitinophagaceae bacterium
AACTAATAAAAGTTGATGCAGGCATACACACTAATCTTATGAAAGATCTGAATATTGAGCCAATACCGGTTTTCATCATTTATAAGAATGGCCAAGAAGTTTGGCGAAAAGAAGGAATAGTCTCTAAAGATGAGTTAACAGCACAATTAAAATAATTTCATAAAGAAACCATATGAAAAGGAAAACTTTTTTGAAATCTACAGCGGCGGTTCTAGGTAGCAGTATGTTGCCTTCTTTATCTTTTGCCGATGAAACAAAAAAGAATTCAATTCGATTTGCTCATTTAACTGACATACACGTAAAACCCGGCTTGATCCCTGAAACCGGAATGGCAAAAGCACTGCATCATGCACAACAACAAAAAGTTGATTTTATAATTAATGGTGGTGATTCAATAAATGATGCATTAGGAGCTACAAAACAAAAGACACAAGAGCAATGGGATATTTTTAAAACTATTCTAAAAAAAGAGAATTCTCTTTCGGTTTATCATACAATAGGCAATCATGACATTTGGGGTTGGTTTGTGAAAAATGAAAAGCCGGATAATGATCGGCTATATGGAAAAATCTGGGTTACTGAAACACTGGAATTAAAAAAAAGATATTATAATTTTAAAAAAGGAAATTGGAATTTTATAGTGCTTGACAGTACACAACTTAACCCGGAAGGTGGTTATATTGGTAAACTTGATGAAGAGCAGTTAACCTGGTTACAAGAAGTATTATCGAAAATTCCGAAAACTGAATTTATTTGTATTGTTTCTCACATACCTATTCTATCAATTTGTTCTAGTTTATTTTTTAAGAAGACCGAAGCAAATGGAGATTTGTTGATCAAAAGAAACCTGATGCATACTGATTTTTTTTCGTTGAAGAATTTATTTTTAAATTATCCCCAAATAAAAGTTTGCATAAGCGGCCATATCCATCTTCAGGATGAAGTAAGATATCTTGGTATAAATTATTTCTGTAATGGTGCTGTATCGGGAAACTGGTGGAATGGCTCCTTTCAGGAATTTGCACCATCTTATGCAATCATGGAATTATTTAATGACGGAACTGTAAAAAGAACAATGATACCTTATGAATAAACTTAAAACAACAATTAACTACACATTTTTACTGACATCTTTTCTTATTAATTGCATAATTGTATCCGCACAAAAGAAACCAACAGTAGAAATTCTTACATCCGGAAACGGCATCAGTTTAAGGGGGCTTAGTGTTGTAAATGACAATGTGATATGGGTTAGCGGCAATAAAGGAACTGTTGGAAGATCCAATAATGGTGGAAAAACCTGGAAATGGATGACAGTTAAAGGATTTGAAAAAAATGACTTTAGAGATATTGAAGCATTTGATGGAGCTACTGCTTTGATTATTGCAATAAGTGAACCTGCCTATATACTAAAGACCTCTGATGGAGGCGATAGCTGGAAAGTAGTTTATGAAAATAAAACCAAAGGAATATTTCTTGATGCAATGGAATTTTGGAACGAACAAGCTGGTATTGTGATCGGAGATCCGATAGATGGTCGTTTTTTTGTAACAAGAACATTTGATGGTGGCAGCAGCTGGCAAGATATTCCTTATTCAAACCGGCCAAAGGCTGATAGTGGCGAAGCATGTTTTGCTGCCAGTGGTACAAATGTAAGGGCTCTGGATAAGGATGAAGCAGTTTTTATTTCAGGTGGATTAAAATCAAGAATGTTCTCTAAGAATGAACCTGTAATGTTACCAATTCTTCAGGGCAAAGAAACCACAGGTGCAAATTCAATTGCAGTATGGGATAAACTGAAATTAAAAGGTGGGAAAAGAATGATCGTAGTTGGTGGAGATTTTAATAATGCTGAGTCAGCAGATAAAAATTGTTTTTATACAAATGATGGAGGTAAATCATGGTCTTCCCCAAATACTCCACCGCATGGGTACCGGAGTTGTGTAGAATATTTTTCCAAAACAGATGTTTTCAGTTGTGGTTTGAATGGTGTGGATTATACTCATGATGGAGGTAAAAACTGGAAATGGATCAGTAAAGAAAGTTTTCATGTAGTAAGAGCCTCAAAACTTGGTGCTGCTATATTCCTTGCAGGAATAAATGGGAAAATCGGAAAAATTGTATGGTAAAAAAATCACTGCCCCTTTAAAAACAGTGATCAAATCAAAATCGAACTCAACTATAAATTATCAAGTATCTCTTTTACACTTGGCCTTTTTTTATAATCTGGCTCAAAAAAACGATAAGTAATATTTGATTCCTTATCAATAATATACACTGCAGGAACCGGAAGGTACTTTCCATTTGCACCATTATTTTTTTCAATATCTAAACCTGAATTCCTGTATCTGGTAAGTGTATTTTCGGGCACTTCAAATTCAACCTCATATGCCTTCATAATTTTCATTTTTTCATCCAGCAGAATTGAATACTCAGCTTTTGTTTTTTCAACAGTCTTTTCTATCATTTCATATTTTTCGGGGCTTACCGCTAACAATGTAGCACCTTTATCTTTTATAAATTGAATTGAATCCTGTAACCGGGATAATTGTCTGTTACAATAAGGACACCACTGCCCACGGTAAAAAACAATTACAACTTTACCTTCCTTGAGCAGATCTTTTAACCTTAACTCAACTCCATTCTGATCTTTTGCTCTAAAATCAGGTGCTTTAGAACCTATAAATAATCCTTCAGGAGCTTCCTGGGCAAAAAGACCGGTTGTAGTTAATATGAGTACGAATAAAAATATATTTTTCATTGATCTGATTTAAACACAAAATTAGTTTTCTATTAATTAGTTGATTGTTATTACTGTGACATATTAAAAAGAAAATGAAATTATTCCTATTTTTGATGACCTCCTAAAAAATAATACTTACTTTTTAACCTTTTCTATGTCAAATTCACACAGCGATAAGTTTCTTACACAATTACTTTTGGGTTTATCTTTTATAACAGGTGGAATCTTCAGCATCCTTTACGCTTGTTTTGAAAGAGTAGAAAATGATGACTGGTATCCATGGGCAATCGTTGCATCAACACTGATCTGTATAGGTCTTTATTTATTAATGAGTGCTTTTGTTCATAAAGTAAAATCTGACTTTATGAGAAGGCAGAGAGATAAGATGAAACAACGAAATAAAACAAATAATGAATAATTCACTGCATAAAAAAAGTCTGATTAAAAATCAGCCTTTTTTTTCAAATTTATCGTAATCAAAATCAGTTTTGATTTTTCTCAAGATTCCTGAAATCCACCGGAACAAGTTTACTTACACCCGGTTCCTGCATCGTCACACCATAGATCACATCCACCGTACTCATCGTCATTTTATTGTGTGTAACAATAATAAATTGAGAGTTATCACTGAACTGACGAATCATATTGGTAAACTTTCCAACGTTTGCATCATCCAAAGGAGCATCAACCTCATCAAGGATACAGAATGGTGCTGGTTTAATTAAGTAAATAGCAAATAACAATGCTGTAGCTGTTAACGTTCTTTCTCCTCCACTTAATTGTGTTAATGATGACGGACGTTTTCCTTTTGGTTTAGCTATTACATCAATTCCTGTCTCTGCAATATTTTCAGGATTTTCCAAAATAAGATCACACTGATCATCTTCAGTAAATAAAGTCTGGAAGACCTTCTGAAAATTCTCTCTTACTAAATGGAAAGTATCGAGAAATTTCTGATTTGCTGTCAACTCAACCTCTTCTATAGTTTTTAACAAACTATCCTTCGCATTTACAAGATCCGTCTTTTGTTCAACGATAAAGTCATACCTTTTCTTCATTTCAGTAAAAGCTTCAATTGCAGTCGGGTTTACTTCGCCAAGATTTTCCAACCTTTTTTTCATTCGGTCAGCCTTTTCTTGTAATTCTTCTACAGGAACCTCCCCTGTTCTGTCTTCGCCTAAGATAGACTCAATGTCTATTCTGAATTCTACATTTAACCGCTCTTTCATACCGGCTAACTGCAACTTCAATTCATTCAACTTATCTTTTATAGCAGCCAGCATATGCTCTACCTGCTCCCTGTCTTTTACTTTATGACGGATAGAACTTTCCTTTTCGCTAAGTTCATTACGGAAGTTATAATAAGCCTGATCCGCTTCATTCAGATTTTTTTCTTCAGCATCTTTATTATGCAAAAGCTGAATTAATACTTCTTCAATTTCTTTTAATGAAAGTGTAGATTGTTCAATATTGATAACGGTATCACTTAATTGTGATGTATTTGTTTCAATTTGAACCTTTAGATCGTTTAATTGATTGTTTTTAAAAACTAACTCTTGTTTCAATCCATTTATCTTACTCTGCTGCCTTGTAACATTCAAGTTAAACTCATTAAATTGGCCGGAAGCTTCGTTATAATTTTTTTCAGCAACATTAAATGTTTCATCAGCTTCTGCAAGACTTGATGCATTCATCTGTAATTGCTCATTAAATAAACCAAGTTGGTTTCTAACAACTTCAACAGAAGTTAAAACCTGCTCTGATTGTATATTCAGTTCTTCCAGACGGTGTTGGCTACTCGTTTGAGATAAATGGAGATTCTCCAATTTATTCTGCAAAGAGTATACTTCATTGGTTAGTTGCTGAATTCCTTTTTCAGTATCCCGAATTGCAGTTTCTCTAAGGTCTTCATTAAACGCAATAACTTCATTATGGCGAATCTGAATTTCTGAACGTAACGCTTCTACTACAGTATCCTGCGCAGCGATCTCTTCTTCTAACTTTTCAAGGTTCTTTACCCGGCCAATCTTTTTACCTTCTATTAAACCAACACTACCACCGGTTAAAGAATACTTTCCTTTAACATATTTGCCATTCTTTTCAATTACAACAAAACCATTACTATTCTGTAATGCATCTTCATTATCCGCTATAAAGACATTGCCTAAAAGATGTTCTGCAAGTTTTTTATACTTTGCATCAACCTCTACCACACTTAATGCAGGTATTGCTCCCTCTAACTGATGACTGGAGATTTCTGACTGATGCTCAGAAAATTTATTCAACAAAAAGAAATTGGCTTTACCCTTCTTATTATCATCCAATAAATGAACGGCCTGTAATCCTTCCTGCAGATCATTCACCACATAATAACTCAAATAAGGTTCTAATACATTTTCTAATGCTGTTCTGAATTCTTCTTTTACATACAAAACATCAGAAAGAATCGGTGAGTGATGATTCCAATTCGTATTGTTATGCAAAAATTTTACAGAATCAGGATAACCCTCCATAGAGTCGATCATACTCTTTAACAAGTCATGTTCATTCTTTTTTGCATCAAGTTTCCTTGTTTCCTCAGCCAGGTTATTTCTTAAACCATCCAATACGGATTGAGTTTGCAAAATTTGCTCCTTAGTATTTTCCTGATGATGTTGTAATTGTTCAAGATCGACTTTCTTTATTTCTAATTCTTTCTCCTTAACGATCCTTTCCTGATCCAAATGGTTCCGTTGATCATCTCTTTGTTTACGTTCTTCTTCGATCTGACCTATTATCCTTTGTAAATTTTGAATTGATGTATCGGCTACAGCTACTTTCTTTTCCGCATCGAACTGACTGCGTTGTATTTGCTGATATTCACTACGGAGATTATCTAACGCAGATCTTTTTACATCCAGCACTTTTCTTTTAGCATCTACATCAAGTCGAAGTTGTTCTAATTGCTCATTTAAACCCGATAATACTTTTTCCTCTTCTTCTACCTGAAGATTTGTAAAGCCAATACTTTCATCAATACCTTTCAATTGGCTTTCTGATTTTTCTAAAAAGCTTTTTAAACTGGTTTCTTTTTCTTGTAGGTGCTCCAACCGCTGAGCAGATAAGTTTTTATCATTTTCCTTGCTACGAACAGATTGCTGCATCTCATTATATGCAAACTGCATCGCCTGTAATCCTTTTTCTTTTTCTATGAAAACCAGCTTCTCTTTTTCAAGTGCCGCTTCATCGTTTGCAATCTCAGCTTCTAACCTTACCCTTTTGTCCGTTTCAATTTCCTGCTGCTCATTTAATTCTCTGTATGAAAGATTAAACCCTTCTAAAGCAGCTTTCGCTAACTCAATACTTATTTCCCTGTAGTCTTTCTTTATTTCATGGTATTTCTCAGCCTTTTTTGCCTGGCTCTCCAAAGCCTTCAACTGGTTATTGATCTCAAATAAAAGGTCTTCAATACGGGCAAGGTCCTGTTCTGTTGCATCTAATTTTAACTTTGCTTCTCTTTTTCTCGTTTTATAAATGGAGATACCGGCAGCTTGTTCCAGCATCCGGCGACGGCTATTATCCTTATCCTTGATCAGGTCGTCAACCATACCTAATTCGATAATGGCATAGCTATCGGTACTTATACCAGTATCCATAAATAAATTCTGGATATCTTTCAGCCGGCATTGAACATCATTAAGACGATATTCACTTTCACCGCTTTTATAGAATTTCCTTGTTACAGTAACAGTACTGAACTCTGTTGGTAAAAGGTTCTTTGTATTTTCAAAAGTCAGGTTCACCTCTGCCAATCCGCTGGCACTGCGGGTTTTGGAGCCATTGAAAACAAGGCTATCCAGGTTTTCACTCCTCAATTGGCTGATCTTTTGCTCACCTATTACCCATCTGATGCTATCCACAATGTTAGATTTTCCACAACCATTCGGACCTACAATACCGGTAATATTGTCGTCAAAACTCACAATGGTCTTATCTGCAAAACTCTTAAATCCTTTGATTTCTAAACTCTTTAATCTCACTTTTTTACGGTTTATGTCAACGGCGAATTTACATTAAAGACATATAAAACATACTTAGGCTATCAGCCAGTTATTCACAATAATTTGATAAAAATGTGAGAAGAATTATAGTGATAAAAATAGCTTTTTTGACTTTAAAAAGATATATCTGCAAAAAGCAAAACATGAGAACAATAATTGCCTTGATTCTATTTGTTATAACACTGCAATCTTGTAACAGATTTATTACAATTAAAAATAAAAAACAGATTATAGTATGGCAACCTTCTCATCAAACTGATACTGGTGTAGATTTCAGTGAAGCAGCGACCTGTAATGGAATTGTTGAAGCAGCAATGGCAACAAAACCTTTTTTAAACGAATACAAAGTCTGGAGCCTTGGAAAGAAAGATTTTCATCATGCTGATTCTGGTAGTAATACTAAGATTGCTCATACAAGTGAAGTAAAAGATGGTAAAATTTCCGGATACGCATATGAACTAAATGAAGCAAATAAGAAAAAAACATCCGTATTTATTTCAATTCATAATAATGGTGGAACGAAACGACATGCAGTATGGGGCTATATTCATTATGGCGATAAATATGAACAGGCGAACAGGGAATTGGCAAACAGGCTTGTAAAAGCAATTTGTGCTGCAACGAAAATGGAAGACCGGGGCGTTTTACTTGATAGCACTACCGGAAGAAATGATTACAGATGTTCAAAAACCGGCAAATTGAGTTTTTATAGTCTTGATGAAAATCAAAATTCAGCACCCTACAGGGTACTTTTAGAAATAGGCGATAATGCTGCCAGTCGTGACTTTTTAAAAAATCCGGCAAATCAGCAAATCATTGGACAGGCAATAAAAAAAGAATTATTGAACTGGCTATCAGAAAAAAGGATACTTTAATTCTCAAACTCAGCCTCAAAAAATCCAAGATCTGCAAGTATAATACCCGGATCTGTAAAATTCATAAGAGTATTATTGAGATTGCATCTTAATTCTTCCCTTGTTTCTTTAAATGAAGATTTGATCATTGAAAGCTTGTAGGAATTGATCTTAAAAATTGCCAAACGGGCAGTTTGTGATGTAAAGTCATCAATCAGATAGAACGACTCAGCAATATGTGCCTGATCGTTGTAGAATGGTTGGTTCATACAATCGGATATTGGTTTTAAATAGGACTGGACAATCTTAAAAACGTATTGCCTTTTGTTAAATTGTATAAACAGTAAAATCAATTACATATAACGAGGAATTTGTAAAGGCAAATAATATATAAGTCGCACAAAAATTTGAAAATGAGCTTATTGCCAATCTAAGGAGAGAGTAGAATGATGAGAATTTTTTTGAAATTAAAGCAGAAAAAAATGAGTATGTTCAATTATTCGCTTACTTCTTCGTCCTTTCCATTTTCAGAAGTTTCTTCTTCCTGTGGTGTAATATTCTTAATGCTAAGCAAAAAGTCACCATTCAGGCTAATTGAATATTGATGCTCCCGCATTAATGATCTTGCTGTTTCATCTTCTTGAAGAATTTCAATAAGATCTTTTGCCGGGACAGATTTGTTTATAGGATTTAAACGACCTTTTACCACATCAACATTAAAAGTAACAACCGGCTTTCTTAACTTGGTAGACCTTTCGAAATCAATCCTGTTCAAATTAACCGATTGCTCTTCAGTAGCAGATTTCTTTAATAAAATTCGTATAACAGGCAGATATTTCTTCCAGGTGTAAGTATACATTGATTTTTTAATTTCAATCCCGATAAAATCGAATAAGAACGAAGTTCCCACTTTATTTTTACAATCAAGTATTTTTTTTACAGGAAATATGGCACACAAATAAATTTTGTTCATTTATACCTGATCAATTACTTCAAGCCACTGAGGAAAATAGCTTATCTTCACAAGGTTTCAGTTAAAAGTCTTTCAATTAGTAATAAGAATAATTACTTCTTTCTTTTCTTTCAACTGTATTATTATTAATTAAGCCGGAATCTGTGAACGTTTAAGCAAAAATCTAACAAACCGGATCAATAAAAAAATTATGACGAACGAACAAATCGAGAAATTTGTATCTCAACATAACAATCTTGACAAATCTCCAGTGACTATCAATTTTAAAGCAAGACAATCCATAACAGGGCTTTTTATTAAAACAGCAGATTATTCTGAATTAAGAGCAAAAAATTTATGGCGTATTGTTAATGGTGCCAGTATAGATGAATACAAAAAATCAAAGGATATGAATCTGGCCAGAATATTTAATGGTGTTGAATTCACCAAGTTAAATGTCATAAATTCCTGAGAACTGGCTTAGCCTATTTCTGAATTATTATTGATTTGCACAAACCGAATTCCTGGTCTTTTCTTATGCCCATTTTCAGGCAAAAGCAATCCTGTTTTCGAGTTTAATCAATTAACAAATTATAATCATTTAAGGCTACATAATGCAACTTGTAGACTTTTCTGACACTCTGATTATTCAATAGATGTAGATGCTATGTATTAAGTAGTGAAATACGAAAGTATATATGATAGTAAAAGAATAAAAAAATTTGAAATACTAAAAATGGCAAAGCCCTTTATATGTTAAAAACAATTGTATTAATTTCATAGTTAAATGATTTAAAAAATATATGATTCGTTTTATTCTATTCACTTTACTTTTTTTTCCTGGTCACTTAAAAGCACAGGAATGGATAAATTTTAATAATGATTCCATTCTATTTACTGCAAAATATCCTTCCACATGGGTTAATAAGATTAAGGAAGGCAAAAGAGTGTTTTTTACATCCCCTTCAGAGAATGCAAAAGATGATTTTCTGGAAAATGTGAATATCAGTGTATCTACTAATCCCGATTTTGGAACCAGATATAAAATTCAAGATCTGTTTCCCGATATTTTAGAACAATTAAAACAATCTTTTACTGAATTCAATGATGAAGGATTGAATAATTTTAAGTGGAATAATACTGATGCTGTAGAAATTGTCTTTTCAGGATTTAGTAAATCCAGCAAAGAAATGAAAGTAAGAATAACACAGTGGTTCTGTTTCTATAAAACACGGCTTTATACGGTAACTTTTACTGCTAAAGCAGATTCTGATATACACAATGCCACTGCAAAAAAAATTATGCAGAGTATTATGTTCAGCAATTAATCAAATAAATACCGGATCGTTGATTTTTATTCAGATCAGAGATTTCTTATCTTTATATAAAATATTACTCAAATGTCTTTATTGAATCAAAATAATAAGAAAGGAAAGAAAAAAGAGAACAAAAAAAGCACAGCCCAGGGTGGTCAAAGCTCTAAGTTTATTCAGAAGCCAAAATCATCAGGATTTGTCAGCAAACAATCTAATACCGGCTCTCAAAGAGGTAGTTGATCAACTATTTCTTTGTTTCACATTTATCTTATATCTCAATACTAAATCATCATTATAGATGAGATATAACCACTGTATTTTATCTGAATTAACGTTGAAGGTATATTTACAATGCCTGGGCATTAAAAAAGCTTGATCACTCATTTCATCAGGTCGCAACAGTACAACAGCATCAGAAAAAGTTAATGAATCAGGATTACTGATAAGGCTGGGAGAAATTACCCTCCCTTCAGAAAGAGAAGTTTTTAATTCTAAAGTAATAGTATCTCCAACAAAAGTGTTGATGATCCCAATTGATGGTGAATAAGAAGTGATCTGGTATTTATTAAAAGAGGTCTGTTTAAATGGTGATAATCTGAATTCATCAGGAATTCTTGTTTCAGGCAATAAGGTCCACTTGATATCATCCGGATAATGATCTTTGATAAAATCTTCCGGTTTAGTTAAAAAATAATAATCATCATATTTTCTAATAAATACCCCACCCTGCCTACTGATAAATCCACTGGCCCAGGTAGCATCAAGTAAATTCCATTTATCATTTAAATAGACCGCATTCCAATAATGGTTAACACCAAAATTAGGAGTTGGCTTATTATGGTTAGCTCTTGCATACCCTATAATTATTTCAGATCGGATACCTGCATAATCACAAAGGGTTTTAAACAATCTGGCATATCCATCACAAACAGCTAACTTTTTTTGCAATACGATAAAGGCAACCCTTTCATTTAAAGGCTTAAGAGGCCCATTAGTTTCTTCTTCAAGAAAAAATATTTTTTCAGGATTTTTATTTGTTCGTCTTACAGCATAATCGATATTTTCTGTAATCCAGTTAAATATGGCTGCTACTTTTTCTAGATCAGTAGATAACCCAACTGTTAGCTTTTTTGATAAAAGTTGTGGTTCATTTTGTGAAAAAATATCAGAAGAAATAAATAGAAATGATATTATTAATAGCCATTTCATGCACAATTAAAATGTAACTAAATATACAAATTTAAAATAAAGATGAAAAACAACCTTAAAAAGACTTAATGATAATCTGTTTATAAAAAACAAACCCTGTTTGATAATCAGGGATACTAATAGCCAAAAAAAGGGAAGAAATATTAAATGCTATTAGAATAATTATACTTGGATTGAATATTATGCTCTACACTATAAAAAATGATTATTTGAAATACAGGTCAGCTTTCAATTTATAATACGTAACCGACCTTTCAACTAAATTAGCTACTAATCCATCAACCTTCATTAGCCATAATTCTTTTTCTTTATCATAAGATACCATAATTGTCCCACTTGAGATTGTTATAAATGATGCCTGTTCTCCTACTCTGAATGAATAAATAGCTTCAACTTCTCTACTTCCCCTAGAGCCGGGTGAAATAACATACTTTCCTTCTTTCAACCTTTTATCATGAAAATAAAAGGAAACAAGTTGTCCACTCTGATCTACAGCAACAGTAAGCTTTCCCCTTATTCTATAAACTTTTAAAATAGCTGGTCTTGCTTCAACAAAGAAATTATTATTAGTTACTGTATCAATTAGATATATCGGACAACGCCTGATTGTTGAATCTTTTTCTTCCTGTGCATACAAATTTCCATAAAAAAATATGGCAAGTATTATGAAAGAAATTCGCATTTAAGAAATTTTTTGAAATAAAAAATACATATAAAATTCAATATAAAGACTTTTGCAATAATTTATTCTAGTCCTTAACCCTTTTTCCAAACAAAAGGCTTCCGATTCTAACCATATTACTTCCTTCTTCAACAGCAATTTTGTAATCATCACTCATGCCAATAGAAAGAGTATCTATACCCGGTATATTATTATAAAGTTGTCTTAATTTATTGAATTCTTTTCTTACAATTTTCTTATCAGAAGTGAAAGTTGCCATTCCCATTAATCCACAAATTCTCACATTTTTTAAAGATGGGTCTTTGGTCAGTTGAATTACTTGCAACAGTTCCTCTTCACTTAAACCAAATTTGGTTTCTTCTTCCGCAATATGCACTTGTAATAAACAATCTACCACTCTATCATTTTTTTTACTTTGTTTGTTTATCTCCTTCAATAATTTCAGACTGTCTACACCATGAATCAGTTGCACAAACGATGCTATTAACTTTACTTTATTGGTTTGTAAATGGCCAATAAAATGCCAGCGAATATCTTTTGGCAGCTGCTCTGCTTTACTTACTAATTCCTGTACATAATTCTCACCAAAATCTCTTTGACCTAAATTATACAACTCAAGAATATCATCATTTGGTTTTGTTTTTGAAACAGCCACCAATTTTACATTTTGCTTTTCAAGTTCTTCTTTTATTGATAGGTATGCTTCAATATTTACTGACATATTTCTTTAAAACTAAAATGAAAAAGCCACAAGCATATGCTTATGGCCAGATGAGATAGAACTCAGTTTATTTTAAAATACTTCTGCTTATTACTATTCGTTGTACTTCACTTGTACCTTCATATATCTGGGTGATCTTTGCATCTCTCATTAACCTTTCTACATGATATTCTTTTACAAACCCATATCCTCCGTGTATCTGAACTGCTTCAACGGTGGTCCACATTGCAGTTTCTGAAGCATAAACTTTAGCCATAGAAGAACTTAATGTATAATCGATCCCATTGTCTTTTTCCCATGCAGCTTTCTGGCATAATAATCTTGCGGCTTCTATTCTTGTAGCCATGTCTGCCAATTTAAAAGCAATGATCTGATGATTCATTATCTCAGTGCCAAAAGCTTTTCTTGTTTTTGAATACTCTTTCGCTAATTCGTAGGCACCACTGGCAATACCCAACGCTTGAGAAGCAATACCGATCCTTCCACCTGCTAATGTTTTCATTGCAAACGTAAAACCAAACCCATCATCGCCTATCCTGTTTTCCTTTGGAACTTTTACATCATTGAACATAACAGTATGTGTGTCACTTCCTCGAATACCCAATTTATTTTCTTTAGCAGCTACCACAACTCCTGGCCAGTCTTTCTCAACTATCAGGCAATTTATTCCTCTTGAGCCTTTAGCAGGATCAGTTTGAGCCATTACCAGATATACTGAAGCGGAACCACCATTTGTGATCCAGTTTTTTGTACCATTCAATAAATAATGATCTCCTTTATCTTCCGCTGTCGTTCTTTGTGAGGTTGCATCACTTCCGGCCTCCGGTTCACTTAACATGAAAGCTCCAATATACAGCTCACCATCTTTTTTACCCTGCGCTAAAGGTGTAAGATATTTTTGTTTATGTTCTTCAGTACCAAAAGCTTCTAATCCATAACAAACGAGGCTATTATTAACACTTACTACTACGCTTACACTCGCATCTACTTTACTAATCTCCTCCATTGCCAATACATAACTGATCGTATCCATTCCGGCTCCTCCATATTTCGGATCTACCATCATACCGAGAAAGCCAAGATCGGCCAGCTTCATTATTTGCTCTTTTGGAAATAATTGTTTCTCATCTCTTTCAATAACGCCAGGCAAGCAATCATTTTGAGCAAAATCCCTTGCCGCCTTTTGGATCATCAATTGCTCTTCATTCAGTTGAAATAACATATTGCAAGTAAGTTTTAGAGCAGCAAAGATAAGGGCAAAAAAAACTTTGGTATTGAATGCCAGAATTCTACAAATCAGATACTAAACTGATTTAAAGCAGTAATGATTAACTCTTTTTGGCATAACTTTGCATGCGCAAACAGAGATACATGAAAAAGATACATATTATACTTCTCGTTTTTATAGCTGGTTCTATTGCATTGTTGATTAGCTTATTAAACACCGGATCAACCTACGAAACAATAGCTGATGCTAAAGCAATGCCCGGGAAATTTGTTCATATTGCTGTTCGTTTGGATAAATCCAAACCAATTGAGTTTGATGCTCAAAAGGATCCAAACTATTTAAGTTTCTATGCAGTTGGTGTTGAAAATCCAGACCAGGCAATGAAAGTGATCTACCGAAATGGCGAAATACCAAATCTGATGATTAGTGAACGTCTTGTATTGAAAGGAAAATATGAAAATGAACAATTTGAATGTAAAGATGTTCAAACCAAATGTCCTTCAAAGTATAAAGAAGAAATGAAGCCTACAGAAAAAAGTATTGATCAGACATCAGTTAATAATTCAGCTAAAACCAATGCTGAAGAAAATAAATACTAATCCTTAATGGAATATATCGGCGAGCATCTGTTACCTGGTCAATTGGGCCATTTATTCATTGTTCTTTCATTAGTTGCATCCTTGATTGCAACTTTCTCTTATTTCAAAGCTGCTCAGGCTAAAAATGAAATTGATGCCAACTCATGGAAAAAGCTGGCCCGCATAGCATTTTTCACTGAAGTCGTTTCTATAATTGCCATTTTCAGCATTTTATTTTATATCATTTCGAATCATCTTTTCGAATATAAATATGCTTGGCAACACAGTAGTCGTTCTTTAGAAGTAAAATATTTATTAGCCTGTTTCTGGGAAGGCCAGGAAGGAAGCTTTCTTTTATGGAGTATATGCCATTGCATGTTAGGCTTGATACTGATAAAGACAAGTAAAAAATGGGAAGCTCCCGTAATGACTGTAGTAAGCTTTGCACAATTTGCATTAGCTACTATGATTGCCGGAATTTATTTTTTTGGATGGAAAATGGGTACCAATCCATTCATTTTACTTAGAGACTCAGGTGTGCTGGATAATGCCCCTGCCCTGCATATTAATGGCGATGTTATGTTGGGCTTACGCCAGGATTATATGTTATCCATAAAAGATGGTAATGACCTTAATCCTTTGCTTCAGAATTACTGGATGGTCATCCATCCCCCGGTTCTGTTTATGGGGTTTGCATCAACGGTTGTTCCTTTTGCATTTGCAATTGCAGGACTCTGGAAAAAACAATATGGTGGGTGGACAAAACCTGCGCTCCCATGGGCCTTGTTTTCAGCAGCAGTACTTGGTGTTGGAATAATGATGGGTGCCATGTGGGCTTATGAATCATTGACTTTTGGCGGATACTGGGCATGGGATCCGGTAGAAAACGCATCATTGGTTCCCTGGCTTATTTTAATTTCGGGTATACACACCTTATTAATTTACAGGCACAGCGGCCATTCTTTAAGAGCCACTCATTTATTTTTCATACTCACTTTTGGTTTTATACTTTATTCAACTTTTTTAACGAGGAGTGGAATATTAGGTGAAACATCTGTTCATGCTTTCACTGATCTAGGAATGAACTGGCAATTGCTTACATTCTTATTGATATTTGTACTTCCTGCTTTTATATTATTTATTAAACGCTACAAGGAAATACCTGCGATACATAAAGAAGAAAGCAGTTCTTCCAGAGAATTCTGGATGTTTATCGGGTCATTGGTCTTTTTCTTATCAGCAATAGTTATTATCAGTTTAACTTCTATACCTGTAGTCAATAAAATATTAGGAACTAAAATTGCCCCTCCTGAAAAACCAGAATTTGCTTACAACCAGATAATGGTATTTATCGCTATGATCATTGCTTTATTGACTGCGGTAACTCAATACCTGAAATATAAAGGCACATCCACCAAACTGTTTTTTAAAAAGATCTTAATCCCAACCATTATTGCAGTAATTATCGCAACACTTATCCTGGTGATTGGCAAAGTAAATTACGAAAAAGAAACATATGGGTTTATGGCTGCTATCTGGATAGCTGTAGCCTGCAGTGTTTATACAATAGTTGCCAATGCAGCTTACATATGGTTAGGATTAAAAGGAAAACTTAATCTATCTGGCGGATCAATTGCTCATGTTGGATTCGGAATGGTATTGTTAGGTATATTGATATCATCTTCCAATAAAGAGGTTTTGTCCAATAATATCAATGGCATACCGGCACCATTGGATAAAAATGAAAACCCAAGAGAAAACCTGACATTGGTAAAGGGCCTTACTGTTGATATGGGAAAATATTCCCTTACTTATGAAGGGGATTCTTCGCATCCAAAAAAGCAATTATCTTATTACAAAGTAAGATTCAAAAGTAAAGACGGTAAAGAAGAATTTGTACTTACACCAAACTCATTTGTAAATTATAAAGGGAATGAAGGATTAATGTCCAATCCTGATGCAAGGCATTATTGGAACCATGATGTATTTACATATATCACATCTATCTCAAACCCCGATAAAACAAAAGATACATCTACTTTTAAGCCCAATGAATTGAAACCGGGAGATTCTTTATTTTATTCCAGTGGATTTATTGTTTTTCAGGAATTAAAAGAAAAAAAGGATTTACCAGAAGAGCTGTTTGGAAAAGATGGAAGTCTGCATGAAGCAAGTTTAAAAGTATATGCAAAAACTGGCTCAATTTATACTATTGCACCCAAATTAGCTGTGGCAAAGGGTACTGAAATGTCGATCCCTGATACACTTATTTCAGAAAGCTTAGCCCTGAAATTGGAAAAAATTAACCCTGATAACAGCATTGTACTAGGCATAAAAGAATCTAATTCGGTAATGGATTACATTACGCTTAAAGCCTATAAGTTCCCTTATATCCGTTTGCTTTGGTTTGGGGTTGTAATTACTGCTATTGGTATCATTATCAGCATGGTAAGAAGGATTCAGTTAAACCGGAGAGAAAGAACTGAGTCTTAATTTTGGCTTTTTTAAAACAGCATTCATTGTAATTTTGTTGTCATTTAACAAATGGGCCATAAACCTTATTATTTTATCGCATTTTGAAGCTTCAAATAAGAAAATATAGCAAAATACTTCTTGTTGTACTACTCTTTTCAGGTGGTCATTTATCTGCACAGATCGGTCTTCCTGCACCTATAATTGATTCAAATGAAATAGCTCTTCAACTCATGAAAGAGCAAAAGAAAAAATGGGGGCCAAATGATACAATATACCTACCGGCCATTTTATATCAAAACGAAATAGTTAACTATAAAGAAATGGAGATGGCCTGGGTATCTAATTTATCTCCTGATAAATTAGCGAAATATATTAAAGAATGGACCCGGTTAAGGAATGCAGTTTTTGTAACATATCCCTATGCAAGAATTGCTGGTTCAACTATTAATGACATTAATAAAAATCTCGAAGGTGTAAAAGGTAAAAAAGAAAGAAAAGCATATATAAAAACAAGAGAAAAAGATTTGAAGAATGAATTTAGTGATCCTCTTTCCAACTTATCTGTATACCAGGGAAAGATATTAATGAAACTAATTAACAGGCAAACAGGAAATAATTGCTATGAGATTATTAAAGAATACAAAGGTGGTTTGAATGCCAGGTTCTATCAAACTGTTGCCTGGTTCGTTGGTGGTAACCTAAAACAGGATTGGGATCTGAAAGAAAATTTCATGGATCGCCAGATTGAAAATATCGTTAAAGAAATTGATGGAAGCTGGTATGGCAACCCTTACCGACGGTAAAATAATTACAATTTATTTTTTCCTTAATACATTTGACTTACTAAACTAATCACATGAAGTTAGATATTCTTGCAATAGGCGTACACCCTGACGATGTGGAATTAGGCTGCTCCGGCACAATCATAAATGAAATCAAACAAGGAAAGAAAGTTGGTATCGTTGACCTGACGCAAGGCGAATTGGGTACACGGGGTACAATTGAATCCCGTTATAATGAAGCAGCAAATGCTGCAATGATAATGGGTGTTCAAATAAGAGAAAACTTGAAGATGAGAGATGGCTTTTTTGAAAATGATGAATTAAACAAATTAAAGCTCATTTCTGCTATTAGAAAATATCAACCGGAAATAGTTATCGGGAATGTATTGCATGACAGACATCCTGATCATGGAAGGGCGGGAAAAATGATAGCAGACTGTTGTTTCTTAGCAGGGCTTGCTAAAATTACAACACTGGATGATGAAGGTAATGAACAGCTCAGATGGAGACCAACGTATGTTCTTCATTACATACAGGATTGGTACCATGAACCTGACCTCTTGATTGATATTTCTGCTTCCTTTGAACAAAGGATGAAATCTATAGAAGCTTATTCTACTCAATTCCATAGCAATGAAAATAATTCAAATGAGCCTCAAACATATATTTCAACACCCGATTTTTTAGAAAGTGTTATTGCAAGAGCAAGAATGTTTGGTAAAAGAATAGGCGTTAAATATGCTGAAGGTTTTATAAGTGAAAAGAAAATCGGGATCCGCTCGTTGGATGCATTAATTCAAGTGGAAACTTAACAAATGTTAGTAAATTTTGTTGAAGAATTATTAATCTAAATCAACGTTTTACGCAACATTTTAAGTCATTTTTTTAAGTAGTCATTTGGTAATTATAGACTACATTTGCATTTCTGAAAAGTAGTAATATGGCTAGTCCCAAATTTTCAAATTCATCACAATCATTTCACACCGAGCTTAAAAAAAGAATCAACGATTATTTTAAAAAGGCCGGCAAACCTTCTACGGGAAACTTTTCCTTGTATTTAAAAGCAGTAATACTTATTGTAAGCTTTATACTTGTATACATACATCTGGTTTTCTATACTCCAGTTACATGGTTAGCAATAGTTGAGTGTGTAGTTTTAGGCGGTCTTACAGCTGCAATAGGCTTCAACATTATGCATGATGGTATGCACGGCAGTTTCAGTAAACATAAATGGGTAAATGATATGGCTGGCTTAACACTTAATTTTTTAGGTGCCAATAATTTCATGTGGCGTAATAAACATAATATCATTCATCACACTTATACAAATATTGAAGGAATTGATGATGATATTGAAGCAAAACCATTATTACGTTTATGTGAAACACAAAAATATTATAAGATTCATCGCTTTCAACATTGGTATTTCTGGGCAGCTTATTCATTGCTCTATATCTGGTGGGTTTTATTCACAGATTATAAAAAGTACTTTCTTGGAAGAATCGGCCCAACTCCTATTAAAAAAATGAGTATTGGCGATCATATCTCCTTTTGGGGCTTTAAATTGTTACATGCTTTTCTTTTCTTTGCATTACCAATATATACGTTAGGTTTTCCAACTTTTATTGTCGGCTTTCTGATCTATGGAATGTTCACTGGATTTGTTTTGAGTATCGTTTTCCAATTAGCACATACAGTTGAAGAAACTCATTTTCCTCAGGCAAATGAAACAACCGGTAAAATGGAAGATGAGTGGGCAGTACATCAGTTAAAAACTACTGCAAATTTTGCTACCCGTAACAGAGTGATCTCCTGGTTAGTAGGCGGTTTGAATTTTCAGGTAGAGCATCATCTTTTTCCAAGAATATCGCATGTTCATTATCCTGCGATCAGCAAGATCATTAAAAAAGCCTGTCTTGAATTTGGCGTTCCGTATATTGAATATCCAAAAATGAGAATGGCTGTAGCTTCACATATCACACATTTAAAAAGTTTAAGTAGAAAATAATAAACTATAAAACATAAAAACTGAGCTGCCTAGTGTAGCTCTTTTTTTTAACCATTATTTGAAATTTATCATGACCGATCTAAGCAAACATGATCCGAACAGAGTTGGAAATCCTAATAATAATATTTTTGGATTACCAACAAATGAAGAACATTCCAAATTAATTATCATACCCGTTCCTTGGGAAGTTACAGTAAGCTATGGGTCGGGTACCGCCAGGGCTCCGGAAGCAATATTAAAAGCAAGTTTACAGGTAGATCTGTTTGATCCTGATATACCTGATGCATGGAAGCAGGGATTTTATATGCGGCCGGTTGATAAAAAAATTCTTTTAAAAAGTGACTACCTGAGAAAAGAAGCAGAATTATATATTGATTATATATCAAAAGGGGATGATGTAGCTGATAACCAGTTTATGTCAAAAGCCCTCAAAGAAGTAAATGAAGGTGGCGAGTTTATCAATAACTGGGTTTATGAGCATACAAAGAGTTTATTAGATGAAGATAAATTGGTTGGTTTGCTTGGCGGCGATCATAGCACTCCTTTAGGCTATCTAAAAGCAATCGCTGAAAAGCATGGCAAATTTGGAATATTACAAATAGATGCTCATTGTGATCTTAGGATAGCTTATGAAGGATTCAATTATTCTCATGCAAGTATTATGTATAATGCTTTGACTGAACTACCTGAATTAGAAAGATTAGTACAGGTTGGGATAAGAGACTTTGGAAGTGATGAATGGGAATATGTAAAGAACAGTGATTATAGGGTCATAACCTATTTTGATAAAGAAATAAGAAACCGCCAGTTTGAAGGACAAAGCTGGAAACATATTGCGGAAGAAATAATCAGCAAACTTCCGGATAAAGTATTTATTAGTTTCGATATTGACGGATTAGATAGAAAACTGTGTCCCTTTACCGGCACTCCTGTTCCCGGAGGATTTGAATTAGACCAGGTATTTTACTTGTTCACTCTGTTACTAAAAAGCGACAAAACCATTGTTGGTTTTGATCTGAACGAAGTTGGAATTGGAGGTGATACCGACTGGGATGCAAATGTGGGTGCAAGAGCACTTTTTAAATTATGTAATTTGTTAGTTGCAAGTAACTCCTGATGAAAAATAATTTTACGATTGAACTTAAAAATGAGAAAGTAAAATCATACAAAAAATCAATAATAGCGATTATTGTATTGAATATTATTTTCTTTCTTATACTAGCAATAACTTCTGAAATAAATAAAATAAAACTCTTTTCAATCTTATTAATTGGTTTACTATTATCATCTTTTGCAATTCAATATTATCTCCAAAAAAAGAATAATACTTTCAATGCCGTTCTTACATCAATCATTTTTATAATCTTCACACATCTTTTTTTACAATTCTGGTGGCAGGCTTTAGCAATGGCAATCATTTCGTTGTTTTATTACTATGCTATTCGAAAACTTCAACTATCAATTTCAAAAGATGGGATAAGCTATCCTTCCTTTCCTCCAAAAAATATTGAATGGATGGAGCTTAATAATTTAATACTCAAAGACCACCTTTTAACAATTGATTTTAAAAGCAACAAACTTGTTCAGGCAGAAATAAAATCAGATGAAAAAGATGTTGTGATCGATGAAAAAGATTTTAACGACTTTTGCAGGCAACAATTAAATAAATGAGCTTAACACAATCTCCATATATACTTTATTCTGACGGTAATGGAAATATTTTTGAAGACACTTCATTATATGTTACCGGGCGCAGTGGCTGGGATGCTGTTGACGTACCGGAAGAAGATTGGATTGAATTACCATTTGGCGGTTCATTATACGAATTACCGGGACGAAAAGGTATTGGCATTGATGTTGAGACCGGTGAAATGAGATTATGTGAAAAAGGATTAGCTATAGCTGCATTTGTACCACCGGCTTACTCCGGTTTTTATATGGCAGCATTTGAAAGTTCTCCAGATGCCCCGGTACTGCCTTTGTTTTGTTATGCTGCAGCAGGTTGGTTAGATGGTAAGTTTTATGTACCCGCAGTAAGGATTGAACAGGATATAAGACAAGATTGCGAAGGATATGACAAAGAAAAAGTAGATAAAGGTGTTAAAAATTTACTTAAACATTATCCGCATAACAGATTAGTAAGCCATTTGGCCAATAACTGTGCGTTGACCTATCAATGCCCTGCCGCAAGAAATTTTGCATTAGGCAGATGGGAATGCCCGATACCCGTATCTCCTGCCTGCAATGCAAATTGTGTGGGTTGTATTTCCTTACAGCCCGATGAAGAATCAATTGTTTCTCCACAAGATCGTTTGGCCTTTAAACCAACTGTAGAAGAAATAGTTGAATTCACAGTACCACATTTGGAATCAGCTCCCTATCCTATTGTAAGTTTTGGACAAGGATGTGAAGGTGAACCATTGTTAATGTGGGAAACTATGCGGGATGCTATCATTGAAATAAGAAAGCATACAAAAAAAGGTAGTATAAATATCAATACTAACGGGTCAATGCCAAAGGCTGTAAGATCATTATGCGAAGCAGGTTTAGATTCGATCCGGGTAAGTACCAATTCAGTAAGAAAAGAAATTTATACTCCTTACTACAGGCCTAATAATTATGAATTTGAAGACATAGTTGAAAGTCTTAAAATAGTGAATAGTTTTGGCGGCTGGACATCAATAAACTTTTTTGTATTTCCAGGTATGACTGATTCTATAGCGGAATATGAAGCATTAAGAAAGTTTATTAATGAGACCGGATTAAAAATGATTCAATGGAGAAGCTTTAATATTGATCCTGATTGGTATCTTGGAAAAATTGGTGTGACTGATACCGGAGAATGCCTGGGTGTAAAACAATTGCAGGAATTGATAAGGGAAGAATTTCCAGATCTTAAATATGGATATTTTAATCCACCGATAGAAAGAATAAATGGTAAGTTTGAAATAGACTTTGCACATCACTAATTATACAACCGGCTGAATGAATGAGAAGTATTCACAAAATAAGATCCTGGTTGGAGCATTCGTAGCCATACTTGCCACTTTAATCTGGTCCGGTAACTTTATCATTGCCAGAGGAGCAAAAAACAACATCCCTCCTGTTACACTTGCTTTTTATCGCTGGCTTAGTGCAACATTGATCTTATTACCATTTACCTGGCAATTATTCCTAAAAGAAATTCAAATAATAAAAAAGCAATTTCTATTTTTCCTGTTGGCGGCAGTTACCGGTGTATCCATGTTTAATACTTTTGTATACATAGCAGGACATTATACCGAAGCTATCAATATGGCATTACTAGGTACAACCACCTCTCCTATTATATCAGTTATCCTTGCCAGAATATTTTTAAAAGAAAGAGTACCCGTTTCCAGAGTTATTGGTATGTTGATATGTATTGCTGGAATATTATTGCTATTAAGCAAGGGCAATATGGAAACACTTTTATCTTTCTCTTTTACAAAAGGAGATTGGTGGATGCTGGCAGCCGCATTTACCTTTGCAATTTATAATGTGTGTGCAAAGAAAAAACCTGCAACAATGAGTTCCAGAAACTTTTTATTTACAGTGTTTTTAATCGGCACAATTATCTTACTTCCTTTTTATTTATATGAATTGAAAATCGATGGCGGGTTTGAAATGAACATGTCAAACTTTGGGGCTATACTTTATCTCGGACTTGGTGCTTCTGTAATTTGTTTTCTGTTATGGAATATTTCTATAGCTAATCTGGGAGCAGGAAGAGCATCCTTATTTGGTAATCTGATACCTGTTTTTAGTTCGATCGAAGCTGTTATTTTTTTGCATGAAAAAATAACAGCCATCTATTTATATAGTTTTATCTTAGTTGTTGTGGGATTGATAATCGCCAATATTCAAAAAAGAAGTTTGCTTAACTAGCTTTAATTTACCTGCTTGAACCACCCAATACCAAGAAAAATTTTACCGATCATTGTAATAGCACAATTTGCAGGCACATCACTTTGGTTTGTTGGCAATGCAGTGTTACCCGAGTTAAAACAAACCCTCGGCTTATCTCAATATGCAGTGAGTCATGTCACCTCTGCAGTAATGCTAGGATTTATTACCGGCACACTTGTTTTTGCATTTTTTACATTGGCTGATCGCTTTTCTCCTGTTAAACTATTTTTTATTTGTTCCCTGCTGGGTGCTTTAGCAAACACATCAGTAGCCTGGTTAGCAACCGATGCCATCTCTTTGTTTTCATTACGATTTATTACAGGATTTTTTATTGCCGGTATTTATCCTGTAGGTATGAAAATAGCAGCTGACTGGTTTGAAAAAGGACTTGGTAAAGCATTAGGTTTTTTATTGGGTGCTTTGATCCTTGGTACTGCTTTCCCTCACCTTTTGAAAAATAGAGATTTTGCCTTACCCTGGAAATCAGTTTTATATTACACATCAGCTTTTGCCACCATTGGAGGTATATTAATGATTGCTTTTGTGGGTGATGGCCCTTATCGAAAAAAATCCGGTGGATTTAAATGGAATGCATTGGGAAGTATTTTTGCGTCTAAAAAATGGAGACAGGCTGCATTCGGATATTTTGGACATATGTGGGAGTTGTATACATTCTGGGGGTTCTTACCGGTAATACTTGCTTTATATGCTTCAAAAAATAAAATAGAACTTAATATTTCATTGCTTGCATTTTTAATAATTGGTATTGGTTCTTTAAGTTCAATTGTTGGTGGCTATCTATCCAGACATAGAGGAAGTGCCAAAGTAGCAACCACTGCATTGATCATTTCCGGACTCTGTTGTTTTCTATCACCATTTATGTATTCTTTTTCTCCATTCTTTTTTCTTTTATTACTTTTTATCTGGGGATTTACAGTTAGTCCCGATTCACCGCAATTTTCAACTTTGGTAACTCAATTTGCACCGGAAAATCTGAGAGGTACTGCATTAACCATCTATAATTCTATTGGATTCACTATTTCAACCATTAGCTTAATTGTTATTGACAGGATCTACAATTCAACGGGTTTCTTTGCAAAAGAAAATACAATGCTATTATTAGGTTTTGGAGCCATATTTGGGGTTACCAGTATGATAAGGCTCATAAAGAGCAAATAATCCTTCATTTTTTTATAAATTAATCACTTTTAACATTTCATAAATATGTATTTGTGCAAGTTGCACGGCATTTGCATCGTTACTGACAGGTGTGTACAACAATTGTTTGTACCGCCAAACACCAAAATGTAAATTTGTATGAATAATTACAACGTCATGTCGGCATCCCTTGAAACCAGAAATCGTACTCAGGCCTCACTGATCACAATTGGTTTTGCTATTTCAGCAATACTATTGATGATCTTCCTTAAATGGAAGTTACCTGAATTTGTAAAGACCGTTTACGAACCTGGTATAGAAGTAGAGCTTAACCTCGCAGATGAGCCTGAAATACTGGCTGATGGTGGAGGTGGTGGTGGAAATCCCGTTCAGGCTGCTGATGTGGCTGGTATTGCACCTTATACACCACCTGCACCCGGAGAAAATCAGGATTCTAAAGACATTGAGGAATTTAACGATCCAAATAGCCCGGAAATAACTAAACCTATTGTTTCAAAACCTAAGGCGACAACAATCACTAATACATCTGTTGCAAAAGCAGATCCAAAACCATTAGTTGAAGTTCCTGCCCCTAAAGTTCCAAAAGCGGTATTAGGAAAGACCACAACAGGCACCGGCCGTGGTGGTGGCGCTGCTGATGATTATGATAAAGCTGGTGGCAGTGGCACAGGAAGCGGTGTAGGTAATGGCAGTGGAACCGGTGGTGGAAGTGGTACAGGAAATGGTGGTGGAAACGGCTCCGGATCAGGTAGTGGTAATGGACCAAAAGTAATGGGTGGTGATAGAAAGATCATAAGGCATTATTCTTTCCAGGGTGACCTTGAAAAAGCAACTATTTATGCCAATGTTAGTGTTTCACCTGAAGGAACAGGTAGGTTTGTAAGTATAGCAAGAGGATCTTCAAGCACCAATAGTGGATATAAAACTGCTATTATGCAATATTTACAAAATATCAGGTTCGATAAATCTGATCATGAATCGATGGTTACTGTACGATTTAATTTTGAAGTAAATTAATATTTCCAATAATTAATATAAAGGGATGCGATGGCTACAATCCATAACATCCCTTTCTTATTTTTGTCCGGTATGGATTATCAGCAAACACTGGACTATTTATTCAACCGCTTACCAATGTTCAGCAGAATAGGTGCTGCTGCTTACAAAGAAGATCTGACCAATACCATAGAATTATGCAATGCATTAGGGAATCCGCAAAAAAAATTTAAAAGCATACATATTGCCGGTACAAATGGAAAAGGATCTGTTAGCCATATGCTGGCAGCAATACTGCAAACAGCAGGCTATAAAACAGGTTTATATACATCGCCTCATTTAAAAGATTTTCGGGAGAGAATAAAGATCAATGGAGAGGAGATCAGTGAAGATTTTGTCGTAGCCTTTACGAAAGAAATTAGTCCAATTATTGAAAAAATAGAACCAAGCTTTTTTGAGATCACAGTTGCAATGGCATTTGCATATTTCGCTCAGGAGAAAGTGGACATAGCAATTATTGAAACAGGACTGGGTGGCCGGCTGGACAGTACAAATATCATTTCACCGGAACTTTCCATTATCACCAATATCGGTATGGATCATATGCAATTCCTTGGTGATACCATTGAGAAGATAGCGACAGAAAAAGCAGGCATTATTAAACCCGGTATTCCGGTAGTCATTGGTGAAACCAATCAAGTAACACTACCAGTTTTTGAAAGAATAGCGAAAGAAAAAAAAGCAGCTCTTTGCCATGCTGACAATAAACGAATGATCGCTGATTATAAATGGGAGAAAAATGAATTAATAGTTGAGGTAGCAACAGAACATAGCACAGATCACAAAGTTTATCATCTCGACCTCACTGGAATTTACCAGTTGAAAAACATATTATCAGTCATTGAGTCCTGTTTTCAATTACAAAGAAAGGGCTGGAAAATAAGTGAGCAACATATTAAGGAAGGACTACAGCATACCAAAAAACTAACAGGTCTTCATGGGCGGTGGGAAACTTTACATTCTTCCCCAAAAGTAATTGTTGATGTAGCACATAATGTTGAAGGTGTAAGACAATTAATCCGACAAATTGAAATCACAACACATAAAAATCTTCATTTGATAATTGGCTTGGCTGCAGATAAAGAGATAAATGAAATACTGGAAATATTACCAACATATGCTATTTATTATTTTACAAAAGCACAGATCCCAAGAGCTATTGCTGAGGATGATCTGAAAAAATTTGGCAACCAGACAGGACTTAGAGGCAATGCATATCCTGAAGTAAACAGTGCCATTGAAACTGCAATAAGCAAGTCAGATAAGGATGACCTGATAATTATTTTTGGAAGTATTTTTTTAGCAGGAGAAATTGCTTATCAGTTTAAATAGGGCATTTAGTACTTCACTTTCAAAAGCCTGGATTGATAAACAATGAAAACCCCAAATTAAAAGGTAATTAATAATAGTTGAAAGATACCCTTAAAGAGGTATTTTATCTCCCAAAAACAAATCGTAAATTTATATAAGCTATTTTATTTGTGTTAAACCAATTTTTGGGAATGTCACACCTTTTTTATAAAATATTCTTTATAGTTATTTATAGTATCTGCTTACAATCAAATTCATTTTCCCAGACAGATACTATGAATAACCGGGGGATTGAACTCGATAAAACAGGACCAATTCAAAAAGGAAAAACTTATGCTATTGTGTATGGTGTTTCTGATTATGAATATACAGAGGCAATACCACAATTGAGGTATGCTGATAATGATGCCCGTGATTTTTATAACTTCTTGATGACAACAAAGCTTGTCAATGATTCTAATAATATCTTTCTACGTATTGATCAGGACGCAAAAGCATCAACATTTTTTAATGATTTCGGAAAAATCTTGCAAAGACTTAAAGAAGGGGATCAGGTAATCGTCTATTTTGCCGGCCATGGCGATGTAGAAAAGAACGGCGTTAGTGTTGGCTATTTACTTGGCTATTCCTGTGCCGGTGGTACTTATGCCGGTGGAGATGTAATAGATCTGGAAACATTGCAAAAATTTGTAAACAGAGCTATTGAATTGAAGGCAAAAGTTATGTTGGTAACAGATGCTTGCAGACCCGGTAACTTACCTGGAGGAGATGACGGCCGCAGTCAAACATTAGCTTATTTAAAATCTCAATTTGTTAATACAACTAAAATCCTCTCCTGTAACCAGGGCGAATTATCAAAAGAAATGATCTTCCCTTCTTCAGGGGGGCATGGTGTCTTCACTTACTTTTTATTGGAAGCAATGCAAGGTATGGCAGTTAAGGAAACAGAAGAATATATAACTCTGTATGATATAAAAAAATACATCGCTGATAGTGTGAGGACATACACCGGGAAAAAACAAAATCCGGTTGTAATTGGTGATGATAATGAACCTATTGTAAAATTAGATAAAGAATTAAGGGCCGCTATTGTTGCACAACGTAATCGCATATTACCATCAAATGATGTTGCATTCAGATCAATTAATAAAAAAACATATGATCTTTCACCGAAAGATTCTTTGTTATTTAAAAAATTCTATGATCAGTTAAAAAACGGGAATCTGCATAAACCATCCGGAGATAATGCCTTTGAGACCTTTAAAAAGGCCAGGACTGTATTAACTAATAAAGATGTGATCTATGATATGAAAACTGACCTTGCAGCAAAACTGGAAGATGCAGTACAACCGCTAATGAATAAATTCATTCGGGGCCAGTTTCAGGATTATCCTGACAGTCTTTTTGATGAAGCTAATAACAGATTAAAAATAGTACAGGATGATCTGATGGACAGTACCGATTTCAGGTACAATGAAATAAAAGCAAAAAGGATCTTTTTTATTGCATCAGTTCACAATACACCAAGGGCATTGCTTTTGTTACATGTGGCAGATTCCCTCATGCCAAATACCGCTTTTATTAATTTTGAGATCGGCCGGCATTATACAGAAGAGCAAGAGTTTGCTGATTCTGCATTAAAATATCTAAACAAGTCAATCTTGTTATCTCCCCGATGGAGTTACCCCAGGTTTATGATCGGGAATATTTATTACCACAAAAAAGAATATAACCGTGCCAGAATATTTTATGATCAAGCTATAAATCTTCAGCCCAATTTTGTTTATGCACTTTTCAATCTGGCATTAACATATAAACAATTAAAACAAAAAGATTCTGCAAATTATTATTTTCAAAAGGCTGTTGCAATTGATAAAACATTGGAAAATGAATGGGAAAGTGAAAGAAAAACAGAGAATGAAATCGTCTCACTTGGAAAATCAATTCGTAAAACTGAAGTAGATGAGGAATTGGTATTTGCCGGTCTTTTACCACCTGAACTTGATAATGCGAAGCAAGACATAAGTAATGAAGCTAAAGAAGGATATAATTATTATTCTAAAGCATATTACCAAAATTTGAATGGAAAAATAGATAGTGCAAGATACAATTATCAACTTGCCGCTAAATCATTTGAAAAAGCCTATCAAAACAAAACATTCCCACTCTCCTATTTTGCTACCTGGGGTTACATTTATCAGGAATTAAAAATGAATGATAAGGCAAAGGAAATTTATGAACTTGCTTTGAAAATTGATACTACAGATTTTGATCTATACTCATTTGGAATTGCATGGATTGAAGATAAGAACGGAAAGACAACAGAAGCAATGGAATGGTATAAAAAAGCAATTGCCTATAATCCTAACTATTATAAAGCACATAATAATTTAGGATGGGGGTTTGCCCGGCAAAAAGATAATGATAGTGCCGTTTATTATTACCACCAGGCTTTATATCTAAATCCATACTTTACCATTACCATAAATAATCTCGCCAATATATATTTTGATGATTTCAATGATGATTCAGCAATTTATTATTATAAAGAATTACTCCCTTTACTTGAAACACCATCAGCCAGTACTTATAACAGGATTGGTATTTCTTATGATTATACAGGTCGTTATGATAGTGCAATTGTATATTTCTCAAAAGCTGTTAATATAGATTCAAAAGAAGCTGTATTTAAGAAGAATCTTGCTGATGCATATTATCATAATAAGGATTATAAAAAAGCTGCCGAATATTATGAATCAGCCAATTTGTTATCGGCTGACAGTGCAAAAGTTACACTTGACCTTGCATTAAGCTATGCATATATCAATAATTTCAAAAAAGCTGAAGAAATATTAAAGCGAAGTATTACAAATAATAAAAAGGAGAAAAATCAATACCTGTTATATTATAATCTCGGTTGGGTATTTGACAAACAAAAAAAGTTAAATGAAGCACTTTTTTGGTATAGAAAATGTGTTAATGACAATCCAACGTATGCAAATGGATTAAATAATCTGGGTTATACTTATGACAGACTGGGAAAATCAGATTCAGCAATAATCTGGTTCCGGCAAGCTGTTACTACAAATCCAACATATACCAGATCGCTATATAATCTTGCATTAGTGTACAATGATCTATATAAGTACGACTCCTCATTATTTTACTATAAAAAATTATATACACTTGTTCCGGATGACGCATCAGTTTCCTACGAAATAGGATCATCCTATTATTATGATTACAATTATGATTCTGCCGCATTTTACCTGGATAATGCTGTTCGATTAAAGAAAGAAAATGCTTTGTATTGGGCCAAAGCAGGAGATAATTATTTTGATATGGCAACAATCAATAATAATGATCCAGACACATACATAAAAGCAATTAATCATTTTAAAGAAGCAATCCGACTTGACAGTACCCAATATCTGGCATTGAATCGCCTTGGAGTATCCTACATATACCTAAACAGATTAAAAGAGGCTACAGAAATCTATAAGTTGGCTTTGCAAAAAGATGCTATTTATAAAAACACTTATGAGTATAACCTGGCATGTATCTATTCATTACAAAAGGAAATAGATAAAGCTATTGACTATTTCAATCGTTCTTTAGAAAGCGGTTACAATAATCTGGCACATATCGAAGAGGATACTGATCTGGATAATATCAGGACAAATCCAGCATTTAAAAAAATCATTGAAAAGTTCTTCAAAGAAGCAGAAATAAATAAGTATCCCCGCTTATATGGGAATTAAAGCTTCAACTCTCCTAATTCGATCAAAGCGTAGAGTATACAACTGACATGCATTGACTGAACGATCTTATTTTCTTTTATTAGCTGCTTCAATTCATTAATGGTAAAAAACTCAAGTTCTATTTCTTCGTTTTCATCCAACTGCTGTTCTGCTATCTTTTCACCTCCGGTTGCCAAAAACATATGTAACAGATTACTATTGGTAGATGGATTAGGAGAGATACGTCCTAAATATTTGTAAGCAGAAAATTGATAGCCGGTTTCTTCCAGCAATTCTCTGGCTATAGCTTTCTCATGATCTTCATCCGTATCATCAACACATCCACCAGGTATTTCGATACATGTTTCACCTAATGCATGACGATATTGACGAACCATAATTACTTTGCCCTCGGCAGTAACAGGCACCGCTCCTACCCAGGTAGGGAAATCATATACATAATAAGGATCTACTATTTTTCCTCCGGGAGTTTCGCAAACTTCTTTCCGGACCTTGAACCAACGATCATCAAATAATAATTCTGACGAAATAGTTTTCCATCTAAGATCTGCCATATAAATAATTTCTGAATAAACAGTTTAACCTTTTGGCTTTATAAATCTTCACCATCCCATTCTTTCTCTTAAAGATGTAATATGGGCAACATGGTGCTTACCATGCCATGCATACATGCCCAATAAAAACCAGAGACGCATTGTCTTTTTATGTTCCGGATGAAAAATAGTTCTGTTATTCCATTCGTCATCTGTCATATACTTTAATGTTTCATGCCAGCGAATATGCAATGCATGTAATAAAGTAATGGAGATATTTACAGGAAGTTTTTTAACATCTTCCATTTCTGCCCATAGCTTTTCATCATAAGCCTTTATAACAGGGTTATCTTCTGTCAATCCCAATTTAAAACGCATATAAGCATTCATATGACTATCTGCTATATGATGCACCAGTTGATGAACAGTCCACCCTCCTTGTCTGTAAGGTGTCTTTATTTGTGCTTCATCCAGATTCAATAATGCATTTTCAAGATGAAGAGGTAAAAACTTAATATCAGCCAGCCATTCAACCTTTTGTTCTATAGAAAATGGCTTGGGTTCATATTCCCCGATCGGATAACGATAATCTATTTCAGTTGATAACATAACAAATTTTATTTAACTATTTCTAATAATTCAACTTCAAATATTAAAGTGGCTCCACCAGGTATATCACTACCGGCACCTCTATCGCCATACGCCAGATCAGATGGTATCCACAATCGCCAATGACTTCCTTCTTTCATCAATGGTAAAGCGATCTGCCATCCCTTTATCAATGCTTTTAACGGAGCAGAAAATGGTTGTCCCCGCTTGAACGAATTATCAAATTCTTTCCCATCCAATAATGTGCCTTTGTAATGTGCTTTTACACTATCCGTTACTGCAGGCATTGCACCTGTACCTTCTTTAATAACAAGGTATTGAATACCTTCCGGCAATTCTACTATACCTTCTGCTTCTTTATTTGCTGATAAAAATTCTGCACCAGCTTTCTTTTGTGCTTCAATTTTGTCTGACATAAATTGTTTTAGTTTATTTTGAATACTCATAATTTATCCTTCTCTTAATGAATGGCCTGTTAAACCAATAAAGACGTCTTCGAGATTAGCTAATTTCACTTCTTTTTTTCGATCAAATCCCGATGCGATCAGGTTATCAATTAAATTATCTGGTGTATCTAACGCAATGATATTTCCATCGTCCATTATTGCTACTCGGTCACATAAATACTCAGCTTCATCCATATAATGAGTAGTTATGATTACTGTAGTACCCCGCTCCCTGATTTTTTTCACCAATTCCCATAGATTCCGTCTTGCCTGTGGATCTAAACCTGTTGTTGGCTCATCTAAAAAAATCACTCTTGGTTGGTTGATCAATGTAGTAGCAACAGAGAACCTTTGCTTCTGGCCACCACTAAGCTCTTTTACTTTTGCCTTAGCCTTATCTTTCAAATTGACCATTTCCAGTAATTCCATCGGATCAACTTTCCTATTATATAATCCGCAGAATAAATCAATTAATTGAATCAGATTCAA
>JAHEMN010000148.1 GCA_024643645.1 Chitinophagaceae bacterium
CTGTTTTAAATTCCTTCTTTTCATCTAATAAAAAAACAAATGGATTACCCTCACTCTCAATAAATAATTTTTTAAGTTTTGGCAATAAATATTCTGCCATTAGCTCTTTTGTTTCTTCTGGCAGATCATCATTTTCATCATGAATGATATTTTCCCAAATGCCGGAGAACGGTGAATTGCGGCTGATGTATTTATTGATCTCGTTTTCCTGTAGCTTTCTTAATGCCGTAAGCAGGTCTTTATCTCTATCTGATAAATTATCAGAATTTACATACCTGCTGATATCCAGCTTTTCAACTTTACCGGTAAATTCTTCATTGTTTTCATCCGGCTCTCCAATAACTACATCAACTGTAAATTGCGGATAGCTTTTTTTGTTCAGATTAAATACTACACCAAGCCGCTGAGAAGGTATTGTTTCAGTTTCTTCCTCAACCAAAGGTGCTGCTTCAGCAGCTTCTCTTTCTTTCATTGGAAGTAGAACAGGGCGAACTGGAGGTGTAGCGAGGGCCACTCTTTTGATCTTGGTATCCAAAACCCTTAAAAAGGGTTTTCCTTCTTTATAAACAAACTCAAATTTTCCTTTCAGGTTATCAGATAAAGAATATCCATAAGCTTCAAGCAGTTTATTTTTTTCTTTGTCCCAATTACGGATGCTGTCAAAATAATTTCCTCCATGTGTATTCAGCAATTGTACAAGTACGATCACTTTTGGTAAGCAAAGTGGATTTTCGGTATCCTCATAATCACAACTGGTATCAAAGCTTCTTTCTTCATTTTTCCGGATGATGACTTTGTATGATTCCCCATTTAGCGGTACGGTAGCTTTTACTGTTTCATTTTCTGCAAAATCAATTTTTGCTTTGTTGGTACGCAAAAAAACTTCGGCATCTGAAAACACTTCCTGTGATGTAAAATTTCTGATATGCTTCAGATCGATCGTTTTCATTTTAACGACAGTATGCCTTTGATCATACTCAACATTCTCTGATTGCAGGTGTCCACGATCAATCAGTTCCTGTAATTGAAAAAGGGCCGCTACTTCGTGCCGGCAAATATCGCCCAGGTTATAAGGACAGGCACATCTTAAAGAAGTAGATTTTGGGTCTTTAAATTTTTGAATGTGAACTTTATAAAAAGTGGAGTAGCTATCATCTTTAACCCTGAATACAGCTGATCCAAACAGATCATCATATTCAACAAGCTCTACAAATCCAATTGCATGAATTTTTTTGCCTCTGCGGATCACTTCATCCGTTCCATGGGTATAAACAAATTTAACAAGGTGCGGTAATGCCAAACGAATTAAGGTTTTTAGGTTCCAGAATTGATCAATTAATAATTCAATTCATAAAAGGATAACCGGCAAAACTAAAAGAATTCAAAGCGTAATTCCTTATAAAATGGAATAAATAAAAAATAAATTTTATTGAGTAACAGTACAAAAAAAATGAAGTATCTTAGTAGATTTTTTATCCGGAAATAAGCTTTCCTTCTTTATATAATGGCAGTACGTTTGCCACATCATCAGAAAGGCAATATTTAATATCTTCTATCAAGCCGAATCTCTCTACCAATCTGTGATAGTGTGTAAGATTAGGAGCATACTCAATGAGGTTGTTCTTATTCGTTACATACATTGCTTCAGCCATTACTGAGCTATCACAATGAATGGTGAATTCATTTTTAATTCGGTTTATCACAGCCCCTGCAAACAGAGTGTCTTCAAGATTAAATCTATCCTTCCATCCTGCACATCCTAATACTACATTCTTTTTTTCTTTTACCAAAAAATCACAAACGGCTGATATATTAGGGAATGACCCCGAAATGATGGTATCGGCATTTTTCTCCAGTGCCATATGTAATAACCGAGTACCATTCGTTGTTGTCAACACCAACGTTTTATTTTCAATAAACTCTCTTGAATATTCCAAAGGAGAATTACCATGCTGTAAACCTTCTGCAATCATTCCATCTCTTTCACCTGCTGCAATGCCATCTATATTTTTTGAGATCTCAATCGCTTTAGGAACTGAATCAACCGGAATTACAGATTTAGCACCATTATATAAAGCTGATGCAATGGTAGAAGTAGCTCTGAATACATCTATTATAACAACAACGCTGTTGCTTAGATCATATAAGTGTAATAAAGCCGGTGATAATGATGTATTGAGTATAGGTTTATTGCTCATATTAAACAGCAAATGTAAAGTAACGGCAATAAAAGCTACATCTTATTTTATTAAAAGCTTTTTCCATTTATCACTTTCAGCAAACTCTTTAATCGTTTTATTTCTTTGCTCGAGTAACTGGCTCAGGTATTTTGTGAGATAAAGATCATTGAACCATTTGCCTAATATGCCGTATGGAGATTCATATTTAAAAAGATCGATCAGAATAGTTCCGTTTTCGCATTGTTTAAAATGATGTTCATGTTTCATCATTTTAAAATCTCCCTCTAATTGTTCGTCAGTAAACATTTCCGGTCTTTTCATTTCAGAGATCTTCACCCGCAAAAATCTGTTCTTGAATAAATGTTTTGCTTTCCAGGTTACTGTCTCTGTATTTTCAATTAAACCATTTCTGGTACCTGCAACAGCTTCTTCCTTATAATCAGCCATTGATTCCTTATGAAGACCAATATGACGGCTAAGGTCAAATACTACATCTACCGGAGCAGCTATAAAAGTTGTTAAATGAATAGTTGGCATAAAAGCAGTTTTTCAATACCAGTATCACCATATCTCTCAAATATCCTACCGAAATAATAAATTATGAAAAAGGAATCTTAGAAACTTTTGCCAGCAATGATTTATCCCTCACCTGTATGTAAATATCCGAACCGATAGCTGATAAATCTTTTCGTACATATCCCATACCGATAGCTTTCCCCAAACTTGGTGATTGTGTACCAGATGTTACGTTTCCGATCGTAGTTCCTTCTTTATCTTTTATTTCATAACCATGACGGGGAATACCTTTATCAATCATTTCAAAGCCGACAAGCTTTTTGGTAACACCTTCGGCTTTTTGTTTTTCGAAAATTTCTTTTGAAGTAAAGTCTTTACTGAATTTTGTGATCCATCCCAAACCGGCTTCTATCGGTGATGTGGTATCATCGATATCATTCCCATATAAACAAAAGCCCATTTCCAATCGTAAAGTATCTCTTGCGCCAAGACCAATCGGTTTTAATCCCTTTGGTTTACCGGCATCAAAAATTGCATCCCATATTTTTTCGGCATTACCATCCTTATCTTCAAAATATATTTCTACTCCACCTGATCCGGTATAACCGGTTGCACTTACCAATACATTATCTACACCTGCAAATGTTCCTTTGGTAAAAGTGTAATACTTCAGATTTAGTACATCAATATCCGTAAGCGGTTCTAAGATCTTTGTAGCATTCGGACCTTGTATTGCCAGCAAACAGGTTTTGTCTGAAATGTTATGCATTTCGACATCGTTTGTATTGTGCTGTTTTATCCAATTCCAATCTTTTTCAATATTAGATGCATTTACAACAAGCATATATGCTTTATTCTCTTCCAGGCAATACACCAACAGATCATCAACAATACCTCCTTGATTATTAGGCAAGCAGCTATATTGTGCCTGACCGTTTTTCAATTTTGCAGCATCGTTACTGGTAACTCTTTGAATAAGATCCAACGCCTTTTCACCTTTTAAAACAAACTCTCCCATATGGCTTACATCAAACACCCCTGCGTTTTTTCTTACTGCTGCATGTTCATCATTTATACCGGTGTAAGAGATCGGCATATTATATCCTGCAAACTCAGCCATTTTAGCACCAAGTGCAATATGTTTTTCTGTAAAGGCTGTATTTTTCATATGTGCTTCTTTGTCCGCAAATGTAGAGTAAAAACATTGTTTTATACTTTGTGGCCAATGAGAAATGAAATACCAAGCTGTATTGATGTGGCCTATATACAAAAAGAAAAGCTCCAAAAAAGGAGCCTTTCAATTCTGGCAAAGCCAGATTTAAACCAGTCTACCCGAAGGCAGGCTTCAACCGAGTTTTATTAAAACCATTCCACCAAAGATGAAACCGGTGAAATACCTAAAGCAATATCACCATCTGACCATACTTTTTTTTCAATTATTAAAGTAGATGCCCCCGGTTTTATTTCTTTCTTTAATTCCTGAATCTTTCTTTCACTTTCTTCTTTTTTCTTTTCTTCTTCTTCAATTAATTTCTGAACATCGTTTTTATTTTCTTCCGTACCGGGATAACGATAATCATTTCCAGGTGCAGGAGTTCTTTCAATTATTTCACCACCTTCTGCTTTCAGTTTTCCGTTTATACCCATTACATAGTCTACGCCTGAACGAAAACGATTTGATCTTTCATCTATTTCTACATCAACGATCCTTTTCCTGCGATTGCTTCTTTTTACTCTTACATTCACCGTATTCAATTTATCATTTACTGACTCGTCAAACCTTATCTTTTTTCCGATTGGCACCAGTATTTCTATTTCTACCTGCTGGCCCCGAAACTTACTATCCTTATCAATTGCATAACCACTACCTACATCCAGAATACTATCTCTTGAAGTTACTGTGTACTGTATTTTATCTGCTCTTGACAATGCTTCATCTTCATTTCTACCAAAGCTGTGTTTTTTTAATGTAACATGATATAAGGAATCCAAACTTGGTTTTACACTAAACATTACCGTTGATAAATGTAATGAGTCATCTGTAAGATCCCAGCCATTGCCTTCATCGTTTATCCAACTAAAACGTCCTGAATAAAGAAGTTCTGGTTCAGATACTGCAACGATCATTTTATTATTTGCAGGCTGCATGATTTCTATTGTATTATTACTGTTATCGTAAATACGGAAATCCCTTGAAATACTTGATGCTAATAATATGGCAGATATCCATCCAATGGTCCATAGTGCTCCAAATGTCCAACCCAGATAATTATTTTTTGATCTGGCTTTGATAACCCTGCGAACAACCCATGTAATAAAACCAACCAATGGAACTACAAAAAAGAAAATCAATGTACCCCATGCATATATCTGTTGCCAATTACTGGTCCATAAAAAATTATTGATCGGCCACCAGGCTATTCCACCAAAAAGAAAAGCAATCAATCCTACAAATAATCCAAAAGCAATTGTACCGGCGATAAATAAAAAGAATACTTTGAACAATACGCCTATTGCATGACCAAGGCCTCTTCCTCCACTTCTCACTGTCTCTTTTACATCAGAAGCAAACTCCTTTCCTCTTGTATTTGAAAATTCTTTTGCCTTACTCGTTAAATTTTGTGCTGACTCTTTTACTTCTCCGCTCCATTCTTTTACCCTTTCTTTTACATTTCCCATTCCTTCCCGCACATTTTGACGAATACGGTTTACATCAACTGTTTCGCCTCGCATTTCCATTTTTTCATATGTAGTATTTGCTTCAGGTAAAACGATCCATAATACTACATATATAAGAATGAATGTACCAGTTAGTGATCCAAAACCAATGTTCAACGCAACATCAAGGCCAAAACTCCATGTGAATCCATTTAATAGCCCTATTAATAAGCTAAGAATAAGTGGTGCTGCAAAAATCAAACGAATGGTATTTACTTTTTTTCCAAAATATGCAGCAAGTCCACCGGCTACTCCAGCTATAATCCTGTCATCCGGATTACGATAAAGACGTTTTCCTCTATATCCTTCCATATCCTTTGGAGGAAGAACGATCCATAATATTATATAAGCAAGGAAGCCTAATCCAAATCCACCAAAGGTGATGATGGCAAAAAGAATTCTTACTATAGCAGGATCTACATTCATATAAGCTGCTATTCCGCTACATACACCGCCAATGAACTTATCACTTGTATCTCTGTACAGCCGGCCTCTGCTTTTCTTTTCTGTAGAAGTATAGCTTTGCTGACTATTTTGTTGTGAAGATTCTTTTGCATCAGTAACTGATTCTGCTTCAAAATCTTCTACTTTACCCATCGACCCGATAATCTCTTCCACATCTGCATCCGTTGTACTGGACGCCCCTTTACGGATCTTTTCATCTAACAGTTCAGCGATCCTGCTTTCTATATCATTAATAATTTCATCACGGCCTTCTTCGTTTGCAAAGTATTTGCGAAGACTCTCGATATAGTTTTGCAGCTTTTCATAAGCTGAATCTTCAATCGGTATTACCCGGCCGCTTAAGTTGATGTTTATAATCTTTTTCATTGTCATAATTATTTGGTTGAAGCGAATTGATTAGTTAGTACTCAAAGGTTCATCTGTTGTTTTACTTGTTAAGGTGTTTACACCATTTGATAATTCTTCCCAGGTTAATTCCAACTCTTTGTAGAAATTATCACCTTTCTCTGTAAGCGAAAAATATTTTCTGGGTGGGCCGGAATTACTTTCTTCCCATCGATACGTTAGCATTTCTGCATTTTTTAACCTGGTAAGCAATGGATAGAGTGTACCTTCTAATATCTGAAGGTTGGCGGCCCGCATCTCTTCCACAATATCACTTGGGTATGCTTCTCCCCGGCGAATGATGGAAAGAATACAGAATTCCAGTATCCCTTTCCGCATCTGACTCTGTGTGTTTTCTATATTCATAACTGTTATTTCTTAATTATTATACTTAAGCTCATATTTATTTATGATCATAGCTGATCACTCTTGTTACTTTCCATTGATCATCTTTTTTTTGCCAGACCTGAACAAATTTGAATATTCCACAATCATTTTTTCCATTTTCAGTATGACAAAACTGATGTTGACCGATTTCCATCGCACCATATCCCTGAATTGGATAAACCTCTAGACTTCCTTTCACTAATTCTCTTTTTAAGTTGCTATTCTGCTTCGCTGTTGTTATTAAAAAATTTATTGTATGATCATAATTAGTCAAACCGCCTTTGTCATGATAAAATTCAAGATCTTCTGTAAAGTAATTTTTGAACGCCTCTACATTTCTTGAATTAAAGGCAGCAAACAAAAGACTATCCTCATGAAATATTTCCTTGTATAAATCAGCGCTTATAGTTGTAGTCATTGATGTTTGTGCATTTGCGGTTCCAAAAACAAAAATCAATGCGATCAACATTTGAATTGTTCTATATTTTAAAGCTGATTTCATTTGTCCAATTTCGTTTGTCAACACAAAGATAGGGCGATATTTGGTACTATGCAACACAAAGTACCATATTTTTTAGGGTAATGGCTTTTTTTGGAAGGCTTTTACAAGCCAAAACATAGGCCTGTATTGAGTTTCGGCCAAAAAAAGGTACTAAAAAAAGTTTTGATGGGCGGTCGCTAATTTGGACGAATGATAAAAAATATGTTCGATTATGATCAATTCTGTCGATTTTTACCCAAAAAGAATGAAAAGCATCTTTCCGTACTTATTTGTCATTTTTTGTTGTTTAATGTCCTGTTCTAATAAGTATTCCGCTTATAAATC
>JAHEMN010000149.1 GCA_024643645.1 Chitinophagaceae bacterium
CCGTAATTTTTCAAAGGGAGTTTCAATAATCTGTTGTGGAGTTGGCTCTTTCCCATTGTAAAGTGCGATGAATCTTTTATATATCACATCTGCCACTTTAGTCGAAAGTTGTTGACTCATTATTGAAGCACACAGGTATGTACAAATATTCTTCCGTTTTCTTAATCGATACGGTTCAGTATTTTCAATTAGTTTCTTAAATTTTTTATCTTTTGCAAGATGAGAAAGGTAATCCATGATACTAAGATAGAAAGTATATGGATAGAGAGTAGGACAGCTTAGAACGATCAGGCATCTGCCCATTGTTTGAACTCAGAAACCCGTTCCCTACTAATAATTATTTCTTCTTGTTGAGTGGCTCCTTTAACAGAAAGCTTCAAACGGCTATTATAATAAGGTTTTACTTGTTGAATTGCATCAATATTTACAATTATGCTTCTGTTCAGGCGAAAGAAATGTTCCGGATCTAATTGTTCAACCAGTTTTTCGATAGTATAATCTGCCAGGTATCTGTTACCCTCTTTATCTATAAGGTGGACCAGTTTATTATCTGCCTGAAAGAAAGCAATGTCTTCCGTATCAATAAAAAAGAGACGCTGCCCCACTTTACCAAGAAATCTTTTTTTGTATTGCCCTTTACGTAAGGCAGGCTCTAAATGATTCATATCTATTGAAGAAAAAGGAATGGCAAGAGATTTTAATTTATTAAACGCACCGGCCAGTGCTTCAAGGGTAACAGGTTTTAAAATATAATCAATGCTAAACATTTTAAATGCTTCCAATGCATATTGATCATAAGCTGTTGTAAAAATTACAGGATTATTATACCTGATCTGTTTGAATATTTCAAAACTATGGCCATCAGACAAGTGGATGTCCAGCAATAGTACATCAGGATGAGTATGTTGTTTTAAATATTGAACAGTTTCCTCAATACTTTCTATACAAGCTAATATTTCAATAGAAGCATCATACTCAGATACTAATGTTTGCAATCGGTTAGCAGCTAACTTTTCATCCTCTACAATTACTACTTTCATATTTCATCAGTTTAGATGTAATAAAGGAAGACCTACTTCAAATTCATTTTCAGTCTGTTTTATTATAACATCTTTACCGCTGATGAGTTCATACCTTTTTCTGATATTTTGTAACCCAATTTTAGTTGATTGTACAGATGATTTTCGGGGCTGAAGCTTATTTTTTACCATAAGTACTTCATTCCCATTAGCATATATCTCTATCTGTAATGGTTTATTACTACTAACAATATTATGTTTTATTGCATTCTCAATTAGCATTTGAAGTGCTGCGGGCACTATATACCAGTTATTATAGTGATCGGGAATATTTATATCGACTTCCAACCCTTTATCAAATCTTTTTTTCAAAAGAAAAATATACGGTTGAATAAATTCCAGTTCTGACTTTAGCTCCACTAATTCTTTTTCATGATTATTCAATACATATCGATAAACCTTTGAAAACTCTTCAATAAAATGATTAGCCTCAGGATTATCCTTTATTACCATTCCTGATAAAACATTCAGATTGTTAAATAAAAAATGCGGATTGATCTGGCTTTTTATTAATTGAATTTCTGCCTGAGTACTGATCTTTCTTAACTCTTCTGCTTCCGCCCATTGGCGACGATACTCCCTGAAAAAAAATAAGATCGCATTGATTAAATGAAAGAATAAATTTATCAAACTACCATATATGATATTTAACTTATAAGGGTTGCTGCTTTCTAACCAGCTATAACCATGTATAACATTGCCTACAATAAATACTACAAATACGGATGCAATAAATGCTATTATATTTCCAGCTAAAAAGAAAAAAATAAGAAAGCGTACCTTGTTTTCTTTTTTAAGAAATCGCTTTTTAAAATAAGGTTTTACAACCCTGTTTCCTTCCCAAATTAATAGTGTGATACAAAAAATCGTTGCCAGCGCATAATACCACTCAATGTCGATATTGAAATAATAATACACATTACACAATGCTGTATTCATGAATGTGTAAAGAGATAATAAAGTAATAAACAGATATCTGTAGCGATGGCTGAACATATTATAATTATTAAAACCAGTTCCGTTTTTTAGAACGGAACTGGTAAAGGCTTTTCAACGAGAGGCTTGATTATTAATAATTTATGGCAATAACACTCTATCTATCAGATGTACAACACCATTTCTGCACACAATGTTCGTTGCAATAATATTTGATCTGTTACCACTATTACCATTTCCAGTTACAGTTGGACCACCACCTGTACCATTAGAAAGATTGATAGTAGTAGTTCCGTTTGCCAACATATTTACATTGCCATTGGCCAGATCAGACGAAAACACTCTGTCGCCAACTACATGGTATCTTAATACCGCTAACAACGTTGCAATAGGAATTTGGTTGATGTCAGTCAATGTTAAAGCTGAAAGTAATTGTGTAAATGCCGCATTTGTTGGAGCAAATACTGTGAGCTTAGCACTACCCAAAGTTCCGGCAAGCGTTGGGTCACCGCCGGATGCGGTTGTTGCTCTTGTAACTGCTTTTACCAATGAATCTAATCCACTGGCAACAGCTGTCTCTACAATATTACCAGCAGGTGGATTTAAAACTCTTCCAATTACATGTACTACTCCATTATCTGCACCAACGTCCGCAGTATTAACTTTAATTCCATTCACAAATACACCAGAAGCATTTCTTGTTACGAAAACAGAATCACCGCTGGCAGTTATCACTTTTGCATTTGGGCCTGCCGGTACATTTGCAGCATCAATTCTACCTGGTAATGTATGATACAATAAGATATCTGTTACTTGAGCAGGTGTTAATGAATTCAATACTGAAGAGGTAATCCCTGAAGCAGTAAATGCTGCATCATCCGGTGCAAAAACGGTGTATGGAGTTGTTCCACTTAATGTAGTTTGCAAATTTGCTTTTACAACAGCAGATTCAAGTGAAGAAAAAGAAGGACCATTAACTACTATATCTGTAATAGTATTTGATGCCTGCACATCATCATCTTTATCACAACTTGAAAATAAAACGGGTATGCTCAATGACAGAATCAGAGCTGATCGACGAAATAATTTTTTAAGTTCCATAGTTAAATATTTTTTGTTTAACCTATAGAACACAAAAAAAAGTCTTCAGTTAATACAAGGGAGTGAATTGTATATTAATCGGTGTGAACCGTTGTATTAGAAGGGTAGATTTGTTTAACCAAAAACTAAAAACCGGAATTTTAGTTTCCGGTTTTAATTAAATCAGTTATTATTCTATGCTCCAGCTCATATCTCCACCTTTTTCATCTTTAAGTGTGATGCCTAGTTCTGATAGTTGATTTCTTATCTTATCTGAAGTTGCAAAATCTTTTTTATGCTTCGCTTCTTTCCGTATGTCGATCAATAATTGCATAACGCCTTGCAATTTGGCTCCATCGGCTTCAGTAAAGCTTTTTAAACCCAAAATATCTTCTAGCCAAACCTTGAACTGAGTTTGCAACAACGCAAATGTTTCTTCAGAAATAGCAGCTGTCAGAATGGTTTTATCTTTTATGGAATTGATCAGTGGCACTATCTCAAACATATTTGCCATTACTTTCGCAGTACTGAAATCATCATTCATGAATTCTGTGAATTCAGCAATTTGCTTCTTTATCCTTGTATCAAGTTCAACATCCAACACCCCTTCCTGTGCCTCATAATTCATCTCCTTCAATTTTTCATATGCTTCCCATAATCTTTTCAGCCCTTTTTCTGCTGCAACCAAAGCATCATTACTAAAATCCAATGTACTTCTGTAATGTGTTTGCAAAATAAAAAAACGAATTGTCATTGGGTGAAAACCTTTTTCCAATAAAGGATGATCGCCACTGAATAATTCTGTAAGCTTGATCACATTATTGTAGCTCTTCCCCATCTTTCTTCCGTTAATAGTGATCATATTATTATGTATCCAGTAACGGACCGGTGCAGTATGATTGCAAATTGTACTTTGAGCTATCTCACTTTCATGATGTGGAAATAAAAGATCCATACCTCCTCCATGAATATCAAACTGTGCCCCTAAATATTTTGTGGCCATTGCAGAACATTCAATATGCCAACCAGGGAAACCAACTCCCCATGGACTTTGCCACCGCATGATGTGCTCAGGAGCAGCATTTTTCCATAAGGCAAAATCAGCTCTGTCTTTTTTTTCTTCCTGCCCTTCCAGTTCTCTTGTCGTTTCTAAAAGATCATCTATAACTCTTCCGCTTAATTTTCCATAATCATGTGAAGCAGCATATTTTTTTACATCAAAATAAACTGAACCATTTATTACATATCCATAACCAGCTTCAATAATTTGTTTTATCATTTCGATCTGCTCCACAATATGCCCGGTAGCTGTCGGCTCAATAGATGGAGGAATCGTATTGAACTCGGCCATGGCCCAATGAAACAGGTTAGTATATTTTTGTACCAGTTCCATAGGTTCCAGCTTTTCCAATACAGCTTTTTTGGAGATCTTATCCTCCGCTTCTCTGCCCTCCTCTTCAAAGTGTCCTGCATCAGTTATATTTCTTACATACCTGACCTTATAACCAAGATGCTTCAGATACCGATGCACAACATCAAAAGTGATATATGGCCTTGAATGGCCTAGATGGCTTTCACCACTAACCGTGGGACCACACACATACATACCTACATGCCCCGGAGTAATAGGTGTAAAAACTTCTTTTTGCCTGCTGTAAGAATTATAAACTTTCAGTTCACTCATAAAGCTAATTCGCTGATTGAAAAATAAATGATTAATAGAAATGGTGCCGGTACGGCAAAAGTAGTATTTATGCTACCAATTCGGGACAACAACAACTATGGAGATGAATAATATTCATGTATTTCAAATATACAATTTAAAACTTTACTTTTTCAACTCCAGGTCTGCAACGATCATATAATGATCTGATAATTTCCTGATCAGCCTGTCAAACTGATGTACTTTAAAATGATCGTCGGCCAATATATAATCAATACGCAATGTAGGTGACAAGCTTGAAAAAGTACGACCGATCCCAAATCCCTTCTTTAAAAAAGCATCCTGCATTGAACCTTTTATTGTAAAATAAGTATAAGAGTTTGGAACATCATTCAGATCAGCACAAAATAATACCGGGTGTGGACTATCAGCCATCACTTCTGCAATAATATCTGCCTGTATACTTCGATAAGAAAATCCTTTTTTGAGTTTTGACAAAATATTTCGGGAGTTGGAAACAAGACTATCCTTAGCCCCTGCAATTTGATCTAACTTTTCATAATCTTTAGCTCCCAATTGTACGGATTGCAAATGTGTTGTATACACCCGTACAGTATCTTTCCCCATTTTAATATCTGCATGGATCAATACATCTGGCAAAGTTGGTCTGGGATAACGAATCAAACCTGTATCTATAATCGGAAACCGGGAAAAAATAATGGAACTGTAATAGAGACTATCCCCATCTGTATCATACACAAAATAAAAATAAGGATAACCCAGTTCTTTTTGAATTGGTTTAATATTATTATAATAATCTCTTCTTGTTGCTGTATGAAACTCCTGCAGGCATAATACATCAGCATTTTGCTTTTTCAACTGATCAAGCATTTTTTTCCTTATCTCACTTCCTTTATTACTATTTTCCTTCAGCTCTACAAACCTGGCTACATTCCAGGAAACTACACGAAGTGTACCCGGCTTTTTTGTTAAATCAAAACTTACCGGTTTATGAAATGCAAAAAAAACACTGATACTTTTAATACTTAATAATATGGCTACTCCCGAAATTAGTGCAAGCTTTGGCTTTAATAATATAAGCCATCCTATCAGGTAACAAATCACAATCAGTAATAAAAAAGGAAATCCCAAACCAAGAAATGTAATGAACCACCAAAACTGTGGATTAAGATATGGTGCCAGACATGATAATAATAAAAATATTACCGCAACGAAATTTGTGTAAATAAAAAACCGCTTGGTAAAGAAACGAAGCTTTGAAGCCATTGATGCAATTTACAACTTCTCTTAAAGCCAGCAGAATGAAAAGTCAATTTTAATATGATGCAAAACCTATAGGCCTTCTTTTCCTGCTCTTTTCAACAGATCTTTTTCTTCTTCTGTCAGCTGGCTGTATCCTTGTTGATTGATCTTATCGAGAATATCATCAATCCTGTCCTGCGTAACATTCGGCGTTTTTTTATAGGGAGCATTACCTGCCTTGTAAAATAATTCTTCTTTAATGTTTGTCCCTTTTTTAGGTTTATTAGGATTAAAAAGATTATTTACCCATTCAAAAAAATTATTCATCCAGCCACTCCAATCGTACCCTCTCTGATAAAACAGGATAAACAAAGCTCCTGTAACACCACCCGCAATATGTGTGATAAGGGTACCTGTATCACTGATGGAGACTGTAAGTAAATCAGAAAAAACATATATGGCTGTTAATACCCATAACGGTAAACCACCACCTATTAATGGAAAAATTCGATACCCAGGAGAAAGCATAGTAGTAGCAACAGCCACTGCCATTACACCTGCATATGCACCCGAAAGTGCTGCAAATGGCAACTGCTCCTGCAGTGAAGGAATGAAATTATAGGCCAGCATAAATGCGATGGCTCCTCCAAAGGCTCCATATACAAAAATCGGGATGATCTTTTTATTACCGGTAAGATCTTGTAAAATATACCCAAAGCACCATAGCCAAAGCATATTCGTAAACACTCTCCAAACATTATCATGTACAAACATATGAGTGATCAAGGTCCAGGGCTTACTTAAAAACTGATTTCCATCGGCCGGCATAATAAATAAACCCAATACATTTTTATAATATAGGGGTAACGCTAACTCTTTTGGATTGGAGAAATAGGACATGGCTTTCATGAAAGCCAATCCGACAAACATGATGAGGCTGATAGCTACCAGCAACATCAGTGAATTACCACTTTGACCTAGTAAGATTTTTTGCTTGTATTGTTTTTCAGAATAACTCATGAACTGCAAAGGTAACCGATGTATTAAAGAGATCAGATTTTACTATTTACTAATACAACGTTTTTCGATTGGTTTTGTTCCAGTATAAAACAATTAAGAAGCCTGTTAAGGCGCCACCAAGATGCGCAAAATGAGCAATGCTGTCTCCGCTGATATTACCAAAACCACCAAACAAATCAAACCCTATATATGCCAAAACCAGCCATTTTGCTTTAAT
>JAHEMN010000027.1:0-22893 GCA_024643645.1 Chitinophagaceae bacterium
ATAATGAATGGATTGATTACAGTAAAACATATTACAAGTTTAAGGTTGCGGCAACAGGATTATATCGTATTAATCAACCATTACTTGCCTCTACAGGCTTAGGAAGTGTACCAGCTGAGCAGTTTCAGTTATGGAGAAATGGCCAGCAAATTCCATTATATACTTCAAAACAAACAGGCGTATTTGGAGCTTCAGATTATATAGAATTTTGGGGTGAAATGAATGATGGAAAGCCTGATTTACCATTATATCGGGAGCCGGATTATCAAATGAATGATAGATGGAGTTTAGAGTCGGATACAGCTATCTTTTTCCTTACAGTCAATCCTGCAGGAAGTAATTTGAGATTAACACCAACAGTTAATAGTTTGCCTTCAGCATTAACTCCCGAACCATATTTTATTCATACGGCAGGTGTCTATTATCATGATGGATTAGGAACAAATATTCCAAACCTGGGCTTTGCTGCGGTAGTAGGTGAATATGTTTACTCTTCCGCATATGATAAAGGTGAAGGGTATACATCAAATAGTTTTGGTACAGGAGCGACTCTATCTTATACTTTTGCAGGTTTAAATCCCTATACCGGTGTTGGCGCACCAGATCCATCATTAAAAGTAAATGCTGCTGGAAATGCATTAAATCCAAGACAGTTTGAAGTACGAATAAATTCAAACTTAGTATCAACACAAACGGTTGATTTTTTTGAATATATAAAGGCTACGATCCCATTATCTATATCAGATATAAGCAGCGGCACTGCTGTTTTGGGTATTAAAAATATATGTGCAACAACTGGCGATAGAATGGTAGTTGCAAAATCTGAAATAACCTATGCCCGTCAGTTCAATTTTGGAGGAGCCAATAATTTCATGTTTGAACTACCTGCGAATGTTGCAGGGAATTATTTGGAGATAGGTGGATTTAATCATGGGTCTGTAAATCCTGTTTTATACGATCTTACAAATGGTAAAAGGTATGTTGGAGATATCAGCAATCCTTTATTGGTAAAAGTATTACTTGAACCTTCATCAGTTTCCAGGAAGTTGTTATTAGTGACACAGGTTTCATCATATCCTATTTCTGTTACAGGATTACAAACAAGAAGCTTTGTCAATTATGCACTTACAGCTAATCAGGGTAATTATTTGATAATTTCTCATACAGCGTTAATGAATGGTACTGGTAGTAGTACACCAGTTGAAGATTACAGGGCTTATAGAAGTTCTTCCACTGGTGGAAATCATAATGCCAAAATCTATATGATTGACCAGTTGGTAGATCAATTTGCATTCGGAATAATTTTTCATCCATTAGCAGTTAGAAATTTTATTCGTTGGGCTAGAAATACGTTTAATAATCCGGTAAAAAATGTATTTCTAATTGGAAGAGGTATGAATTATATTCATAATAAATATTTTGCTGCAAGTTCTGGTTTTGATAAAATGTCTTTTATTCCAACTTTCGGATATCCTGCTTCTGATAATTTGTTAGCAGCTGAGCCAGGATTAGACGAAATACCTAAAGTGCCTATAGGTAGATTATCAGTAATAAGCGCAGATGAAATTACTATCTATTTAAATAAAGTAAAACAATACGATCAAAAAATTGCATTCTCATCACCATTAATTCAAGACAAAGCCTGGCAAAAAAATATTATGCAAGTGATAGGTGCAAATGATGGTGCATTGGGTGATATTTTATCTGCCTCTATGAATAGATTTCGTGATATTATTAAGGATACTTTATATGGTGCAAATGTTGAAACATTTAGCAAATTAACAACAGCGCCTGTGGAACAGGCTAATTCCCAAAGAATTTATGGTCTCTTTGAAGAAGGTTTAGGATTGTTATCTTATTTTGGGCATTCATCTGCATCAACATTAGAATTTAATCTTGATAACCCTTACGCATATAACAATCAGGGTAAATACCCGATTTTTATTCTTTTAGGATGTAACGCAGGAAACTTTTTTAATTATTCATTGGCAAGGTTATCATCAAAAGAAACAATTTCCGAGAATTATGTCTTGGCTGATCAGCGTGGAGGAATAGCCACTATAGCCAGTACTCACTTGGGTATAGTACATTATTTAGACATATACAATAGCAGTTTAATGGCGGCTATGTCCACTTCTAGTTATGGTAAGTCTATTGGGGAAACAATGATCGATGGAATTACAAAGACTTATAATATCACAACACAAAATGATTATTATGCAAGGTTTCATTGCGAACAATCTACTTTGCATGGAGATCCTGCATTATTATTAGATGTACCAAAGGATAAGCCTGATTATGTAATTGAAGACCAGTTAGTAAAAATAAATCCCTCTTTTATTTCAGTTGCAGAAACCTTTTTTAAAGTTGATGCAAAATTTTTAAATCTGTCAAAGGCGATAAATAAAAATATCGTTGTGGAAGTAAAGCGAACATATCCAAACCTCGTAACTGAAGTCATTAGTAGGGTTACAATACCAGGCATTCGGTATAGCGATTCGTTAACTTTCCAAATCCCTATTGTAGCGTCAAGAGATAAAGGATTAAATAAGATTACAATTTGTATTGATGCAGATAATGAGGTGGAAGAATTATTTGAATCCAATAATTGCATAACAAAAGATGTATTTATTTTTGAAGATGAAATACGACCTGTTTATCCTTATAATTACTCTATCCTGAATAAGCAAGGTATTAAATTTCAAGCATCAACAGCAAATGCATTCGCAGCATTAAAGCAATACAAATTTGAAATTGATACCAGCAAGCTTTTTAATTCTGCTTTAAAAACTGAAAGAACAGTATCTTCTAAAGGTGGAGTTATTGAGTTTGATCCGGGTATTATTTTTATTGACAGTACTGTTTATTATTGGAGGACGGCACCGGTTCCAGCAAGTGGTTCGCCAGTATGGAATTATTTCTCATTTACTTTTTTGGTTAATCATCCGGATGGCTTTGGTCAATCTCATTATTATCAGCATCAGGAATCTTATATTAACCAATTGAAGTTAATGCCATCAAATAGGTGGGAGTTTGATTCTGCATTTCAAAACATCTTTGCCAGAAATACAATTTATCCTGAAGGAGGAACGCAACAAGCTGAATTTACTGTTGCAGTGAATGGTCAACAATATATTGGCGGCGGTTGTACATTTCGTTCTATTATTTTTAATGTTTTTAATCCAAACTCTTTAGCTGCATGGCGAAATTCTTACGGACCATCTGGTGGGCTTTATGAAAGTTTAAACTCAACTTGTGGAGAAAGAAGAGAATATAATTTTGAATATTTATATACGGATACTTCCAATCGTAGGAAGATGATGAATTTTTTAAATAATGTTGTGCCTGATGGATATATAGTTGTTGCCAGAGCCAATATTCCTTCTACTAATGCAGGGCCTTATCCCGATATTTGGAGGAGTGATACGACTTATTATGGTTCAGGAAATTCACTCTATCACATTTTTAAGAATCAGGGCTTTTCAGATTTAGATAGCTTCAACAGACCTCGTACATGGATATTTATCTATAAGAAAAATGGTCAGGGTAGCCTTAATCCTTCTTCTGTTTTTCAGAATACTATATACGATAAAATTTCACTTTCTGCATATATCAAAACGTCTGATACTGCGGGTTATATTGAATCTCCGTTATATGGTAATGCTAAAAAATGGCATACGATTAAGATCAATGGTACTATATTGCCAGATTTACCAGGAGGCGATTCTGCAAGATTAAATTTAATTGGAGTTAATTATTCCGGACAGGAAACATTATTAATGACGGGTTTAGATCCTGATTTAGGATCCTTTGATATTTCTAATATTAGCCCTATTGATTATCCTTATTTGAAATTAAAACTGTATGTTAGGGATAAAGTAAATTATACTCCTTATCAACTAAAGTATTGGAGAATTTTATTTGATCCTGTTCCTGAAGGTGCCATTGCTCCAAACATTTTTTTACAGGCAAAAGATACTACGGAGGCTGGTGAACCATATAATTTTAAGGTTGCTTTTAAAAATGTCAGTCATATTCCTTTCGATAGTGTTAAAGTGAAAATTTTGATTACCGATAAGAATAATGTGGTTAATATTATTCCACAATCAAAGAAAAGGCCGTTAACAGTTATTGGAACTCCAAATGATACAATACAGATTTCTGCTCTAATAAATACAAGTAATTTACCCGGTATCAATACTCTATATGTTGAAGCTAATCCGGGTAATGACCAACCAGAGCAATACCATTTTAATAATTTTGCATATAAAAATGTTTATGTAAAAATAGATAGCCTTAATCCATTATTGGATGTTACATTCGATGGAGTACATATTTTAAATAGAGATATAGTTTCATCTAAACCTCAGATAATTGTTAAATTAAAGGACGAAGCTCCATGGTTGATATTGGATGATACATCTTTAGTCACATTAAAAGTGAGATTTCCAAATGGAGTGCTGAGACGTTATTATTTTAATAATGATACATTACAATTTACCCCGGCAGGGCAGGCTCCTAATCCCGATAATACAGCAACAATAGCATTTAAGCCTTATTTTGAAGTAGATGGAGAATATGAGTTGATAATTACAGGTAAGGATAAAAGCAATAATAAAGCAGGCGATCTTGAGTACAGAGTGATTTTTGAGGTGATAAATAAGCCAATGATCTCTAATATGCTTAATTATCCAAATCCATTTACTACTTCTACAGCATTTGTATTTACGGTTACTGGAAGCGAAGTGCCCCAAAATATAAAAATTGAAATAATGACCATTACTGGTAAAATAGTTCGGGAAATAACAAAAGATGAGTTGGGGCCTTTACATATAGGAAGAAATATAACCGATTTTAAATGGGATGGTACTGATCAGTATGGACAAAAACTTGCCAATGGTATTTATTTATATAGGGTAGTGACAAATCTGAATGGAAAAGTTTTAGATAAGTATAAAGCTGAAGGCGATAAAACTGATAAATATTTTAATAAAGGTTATGGTAAAATGTATTTAATGCGATAGTCATCATAATTCTTAAATAAGAAAAGGACTGCATTTGCAGTCCTTTTCTTTTATCGTAAACCAATCCTAGGTTTGAATTGTTACTTTTGTGAGTCTTGGAATAAATAAAATTATGGGTAAAATAAGTATAAATATTGCGACTGGCAGTTTACAAAAAAACGAATTGATCGTTGGAATTGATCTGGGTACCACTAATAGTTTAGTTGCGGTAATTCATCCTGATAGTAAAGTACCAACTGTACTTAAAGAATTTGATGGTAATGCACTTGTTCCTTCCGTTATACACCTTGGGGAAAATGGATTTATTTCAGTTGGTGATGAGGCTAAAGAAAAACTAATTGAGGAGCCTCAAAATACAATTTTTTCTGTGAAAAGATTAATGGGTAAGTCTTATAATGATATTAAAGAGTATACCGGATATTATACTTATAAAATAATTGATGACAATACAGAAAGTTTAGTAAAAATTCAGGTTGGAGACAAATTCTATTCTCCTATCGAGTTATCTTCTTTTATTTTAAAAGAACTTAAAAAAAGAGCGGAGCATATTTTAAAAACTCCTGTAATGAAAGCTGTAATAACAGTTCCTGCTTATTTCAATGATGCTCAACGGCAAGCTACAAGGGATGCAGGAAAGCTGGCTGGACTTGATGTTTTGAGGATAATAAATGAACCAACAGCAGCAAGTCTGGCATATGGAATAGGGCTTAACAAAGATGAATCTAAAACAATAGCAGTTTATGACCTGGGAGGAGGAACTTTCGATGTTTCTATACTACGAATTGCAGGTGGAATTTTTGAAGTGCTTGCTACTAATGGCAATACTTATCTTGGCGGAGATGATTTTGATAGAGCAATTGTAAATTATTGGATACAAAAACTTGGTATTAGCGCTGAAAACTTCAATGAAAATAAGATCTTATCACAGGAATTCAGATTGCTGGCAGAGAAAGCAAAAATTCATTTAACTTATAATAAGATTTTTTCAGGAAAAGCCGGAGATCATAAGGTTGAGTTGTCAAAAAAGGATTTTAATGATTTGATCCAATCTTATATTGATACAACTCTTCAATGTTGTGACAATGCCTTAAAAGATGCAGAATTAGGTATTAATGAAATTGATGAGGTGATTATGGTAGGAGGTTCAACAAGAGTTCCAAAAGTAAAGGAATCTGTCGCTGATTTTTTTAAAAAATCAGTGCATGATTCACTCAATCCGGATGAGGTTGTTGCTTTAGGGGCTGCTGTTCAGGCAGATATTCTTGCAGGCAATAATAAAGAGTTACTGCTGTTGGATATTACTCCATTATCATTAGGTATTGAAACAATGGGAGGATTGATGGATGTATTGATGCCTAGAAATTCAAAAATTCCTTCAAAAGCATCCCGGCAATATACAACTCAAAAAGACGGACAATCAGGAATACGTATTTCAGTTTATCAGGGAGAAAGAGATCTTGTAAAAGATAATCGAAAACTGGCAGAGTTTAATCTTACAGGTATTCCGGGAATGCCTGCAGGATTGCCAAAAATTGAAGTTTCTTTTTTAGTAAATGCTGATGGGATTTTGATGGTAAATGCTAAAGAACTGAGAAGTGGAATTGAGCAATCAATAGAGGTCAAACCACAGTATGGATTAACGGATGCAGAAGTAGAACAAATGTTATTGGACTCAGTAACAAATGCACAAAATGATATTCAGGTAAGAGCTTTGGTAGAAGCTAAGACAGAAGCATCACAAATAATTGATACTACTAAAAAGTTTATGCAAAAAAATGATGAATTACTTTCTAAAGAAGAAAAAGTCAATACGGATAAAGCAATTCAAGAATTACAAAGATTTGTGGCAACTGGAACTAAGGATGAAATACTGTCATCAATTGAAAAACTCAATGAAATTTCCAGGCCTTATGCAGAAAGAATGATGGATCAGGCAATTGTCTCAGCCCTAAAAGGCAAATCTATTTAAATAGTCTTGTATTACCGGTTGAAGGATAGAATGCTATGGTAATAGCAAGAATTAGAAGGATGCTATTTATAAATGCAAGCCGTTTAATTATTGATGCATTAAATCGGAAAACTATTTCATGCTTTCCTTTTTCTACAGGTACAGAAATGAAAGTTTTAAATCCGGTATAATGGGGTACAATTTTATTATCTATACATACTTCCCAGTATTTAAAATTATTTTGCAAAAGAGTAATCCACTTGAAATCGCTATTGTCGATTGAACATTTTATTAAACCTGCTCCTGATTGTTGAACCTGAATGCTAGTGGTGTCATAATTAGTTCTTGTATTAATAGTTGTATCGTCACTTAAGAATAAAAAAGACTGGTTTAATATAAATTTATGTAATAGTTTATCATTTATAAAGGCATCATTTGTATTCAATTGTACAGGATATTGGTCTATCGTTTTACTACCGATTTTTTTACTGTACGAAGCAATCAGTTGAAACTGTGTTTCATCAGGCGGTGTAATATATTGGGCATTATTAATCGAAACTAAGTTCTGTTTTTGGATTCCTCTGGGAAATTTTCCTATAATAGTCTGAATCTCTTTTTTAGACATCATTCCAAGCCCGGTAAAAGGCAAGGTTAACCATGTAATAATTATTAGATTTATACAAAGAATCAAATTGGCTGTAAACCTTCTTGCGAAATATTTGCTTAGAAGAAATAATGTAATAATTTGAATTACTCCTTGAATAAATAACAAGTCCCAGAAACTTGAATTTTCAATAGTTGATTTTATTATTTCTTTTAAGGAGTAATAGTTGACATGGGAAAAAAGGATTGACGATTTTGAAGTTATTATAAGAATAATATCAATTGCTGTTATTAGTATAGTGAAAGTAAGCAAATACCTGAATGTTTTGCCAGGCTTGCTATGTAACTTTCCTAAGAATAAATGGATGCCTGCACTTCCATATAACAAAAGAAGCAATATAACAAAATAAGTAAATTCGCCATTAAGTCTTACAAATCCCAGAAACGGTAAGAACTTCCATGCAAATATTTTAAAATAGCTTCCTGCAGACAAAAGGATAAAGAACAGTAAGGGGATGCTAAAACTAAGAAGTACCCTTTTGGAAATGGCCCTTAAAATAAATAATAATCCTATAAGATGTGCAATACCGATATAAACATTTCGCATGGCAATATCAGTATTGAAGAATTTTGATTTATGAACCGGTAATGGGAAATATATAGAAAGATAGGATTGCAAAGTAGTTGGAGTTAATAATGTTTGTTCTAAAGAAACCTTAGTCCCTCTGGATATATATTGTAATACTTCAATATTGCTGTAAATAACTACGATTGATAAGAGACAACTGATTAATATAAAAGTTAAATTGATCATCCAGAATTTCGAATGATATAATTTTTGCATCACTCCATCCTTGTTGAAATAAATCATTGACATTGCAAATGCAAAGAAATAGGCTGCTCCTATTATCAGGCCAGGGTGAGTAGCAGCGACAAATAGAAAAACAGATAATCCTCCTAATAAAAAATTTTTAAGTATAGGCGTTTTATTTACTCGTATAAAAAATAATAATACATAGGGGAAGAAACCTGTTCCTGTTATCCAGCATAGATATTGAAGGTGACCAGTGAGGTATCCGCAACACATATAAGTAAGTCCTGCAATAATGGCGACGTCTTTTGAAAAGAACTCCCTTGTTACTTTATAAAATCCCCAGCCCCCAAGTAGTATATAAAATATTTCTTCAAATGTGATGCTGTAAATATTATATCCGAATGTTGATCCTATAAACCATTGTACTGGATTCCAAAATCCATTATTCATATCTCCATATTGAGGAATTCCAAAATGTAGATAGGGATTCCAGAATGGCTCAAAGCCCGAATACAAACTTTCACTAAAAACGTATCTGGTCGGAAGGTTTTGGGTTATGAGGTCATTTTTTAAATGGAAATAAGGTAAAAGTACCGGGAGGTATGCCACTATGAGAAATAGCAGAAAAATCAGAAATGTATTTTTATATAAATAGCCAGATATTTTTCTCATCGTCAGTAATTGTAGTTATAAATAAAATTACTGTCAGTTATTGGATTCATTCTGTAACCACTTTTAATGGAGCTTCCTCGCTGAGTCAAATACGGATTACTTTCACAAATACAGGGTAGTGGGATAAAAAAACATCGGTTATTCCAATTTTCATTTATTTTTTCTGGTATATAGAAGTTTGCACCATTTAGGTTGCTTGTATGATAAGGAGGCAAATCATTATTAATGACAGAAAGAAAATATTTATTCTCTTTAAGTATAGGTTCAGATTTTTTATATGTGTAATAAAGTAATATTGGAGTCAGCAGTAAAAAACCGATATGATAAATCTTATCAGGGCTGATAAATTTATATACGAGTAATGAAATTGGTAAGAATGCAAGTATTAATAAAAAACCGTATGCAAATCTTGGATCTGGTGCTGTAATAAACCAGCCGGTCATCATTAACCAAAGGCTTAAAATAAACAGTTTGTTTTTTTTTGCATTTATATTCTTAATTGGAGTAAAAAGAAATAAAGAAAATGATAGGATAGATAATAGCAATAAAATTTTATGTTGAATTAAAATTCCCATCCACCAGAAAGGTATCCAATTGAAAGCTGTTTTTTTATAGTTTAAAATAAAACCTATGTTTTGGTTGTAAAATTTATTTGCATTTAAAACATATTCTTGAAATTGTTCTGCCATGGAAGCTGGTAGCATCCAATCTGGATGAGTTATAGAAAAAGTTGAAGGAAAAAGTGGATATCCTGTATTGATATAATTTTTTATTAATAAAGGAGTAAGTATCAATATCCCCGTAAGCGCAGAGTATATCCAGACTTTAATTGATCTGTATTGTATTAAATAAAGAATTAAAGGAATTAAGATAAATATACCTGAAAGTTTAAACGGAATAATACTTAATGAGATGATAATGAGATATAATGAGAAGTGTAATTTGTCTTTATTTAAAATAGTTTCAAAAATATAAGTAAGTGCAATTATGCTTAGTGATGTAACAATAAAGTCATAACTGGTTGAATTGGCTGTATCTCTGAAAAGCTGCCAGTCAAATAAAAAGTAAAGTAATAAAAGGAAAAAAAATAAAGAGAAAGGATTGTTCGATTTGTTTTTATAATAATTCCATTTATTTATAAGCCAAATCAAGAACCAAATAGTTAAAGTAGTATTTAAATAACTGAAATTCTGATTTTCAAATATTGGAATATGAAATAAACTAATTAGATTAAATAATCCTGACCCTAATCCAAGTCTTGGATATAAATTCGCAACTCCGGGAATTGCACCATACTCATTTGTCCATTTTATGATTTGTAAATGGTAAAGTTGTGTGTCAATATTTACTGGCTTAAGTGTGCCAAGTACAATAAAAAGCAATATAGTGCTGATCAAAAAAAGTATTGCAGGAAACTTAAATCTAGATTTAGTTTTAATTAAAATGGAAATCTTCTTTTTAAAAGCCGAAAATTGTGTGACACAATATAAAGTCAATAAAAATGTAGCAATTAAGAGATATTCAAAACGTAAGGGTAGAAATAAAACGACCCAGGATGAAAAAAATGAAAGTGTTATAAAGCCGGTAAAAAATAGAAATACTCCAATGCCCATACCTTTACTTAGCCAGAAATTTTCTTTTTCATTCTTTGTTAGATATATGAATGCTGGCAACCCCCAAATAAAGCAAATGATTGAAACAATTAGAATATGAAGAAGTTGTTGTAGCACTTTCTGACTAGTTATTTTTTTTATTTCCTACTACGATTACTGAAAGACCGATTGTACGGAAGCTAATACGATCTAAAAATCTTGACAATGGAACAAGCTTATTAAATACTTTCATTTCTTTGGATGGAATAGTTTTAAAATTTAAAATTTTACTATAGAGCCAGGCAAAAATTCCTAGAGAGTTAAAATAAAATCCATTCAGATTGATGAACATGTTATTTTGAAATATTTTTTTTAAACGGCTTAAAGTGTATCTTCTGTAATGTCCTAATTCTTTATCTAATCTTGAATATAAAAAAGGATAAGCTGGTGTTAGTATAATTAATTGTCCGCTTGGCTTCAGTAAATAGTTGCAATTTTGTATCGCTTCTTTATCATCAGAAATATGTTCTAATACGTTTAAAAGAAAAATGGTATCATATTTTTCCCTATGCATTACATATTTCAATTGAAAATCGGGATGAGAAAGATCAATATGATATATACCAATTAAATTTATGATCCCCTGAAATTTAAATTTTAAAGTTTCAATATAATATTCATCAGTATCTGATAGTGCAACATTCAAATTATCTTTTATGAGAAAAGATGATATGTTGCCTATGCCGCTCCCAATTTCAAGTATATTGCCAGATAGAAATGGTTTTATCGACTGATACATCCATTTGTTGAAATGGTCTGCTTCAGCGATTACTTCCAGAATTTCATTCCCGGTATTATCTGTAGATGTCAAAATTATTTTCTTGAAAATATATTATACTTAAAAATGCAATAAATAGCTTTGAAACCATCTTTCCAACCAATTTTTTTCCCATCTTGATAAGTTCGTCCATAATAAGAGATCCCGACTTCATAGATTCTTACATTTTTGATCCTGCTGATTTTGGCAGTGATCTCCGGTTCCAGACCAAATCTGTTTTCTTTTAATCGTACCTGCTCAAGGATATCTCTTTTGAACATTTTATAACCGGTTTCCATATCAGATAAATTAAGCCCGGTAAAAATATTAGATAGAAATGTCAGGAATTTATTGCCAACTGTATGAAGAAAAAATAAAACCCGATGAGCTTCGCCTCCTTTAAATCTTGTGCCATATACAACATCAGCAAAGCCATCAATAATTGGTTTAAGTAAACGAACATATTCTTTAGGATCATATTCAAGGTCTGCATCTTGTATTATGACTATTTCACCGTTTGCATTTTTAATTGCAGTTCGAATGCATGCTCCTTTACCACTATTTTTTTCATGATGAAAAAGTTTTATCCTGGCTTTAGGATTTGATTGTATGAATTGTTCTATAGCAACTTTTGAATTATCAGTGGAATTATCATTTACAACTATTATCTCTTTTTCTATACCACAATCAGTATTAACTACTTTTTGAAGAATTGTTGCAATCATTTTTTCTTCATTGTAGCACGGGATTAATATTGATAATGTGTTGAATGACATGCTCAAAATAAGATAATTTATTTCATACTTAAACTAAAATCTTTACTTAAAATTTTCTTTGAGTCGTAAAAACTTCATTTCAAAAAAATGGTAACTAATGAGACTAAATAGAATTGAAATACTTGTTGTTATAAATGCAATAAGAATTTGGTTAAATACAGTTGGAATATATAGCGAATCATTGAAATAAGTATATAGTGGTTTTCTTAAAAAGTAATGAACAGGCCAATGGAACATATAAAGGCCATACGATATACGACCAAGATATCTAATTGCACTTCCATTAAAAATATTTTTTAGCCACTTGCTATTTCCATAGGCCAGTTCATAAACAAGGATGCCAAACATTGCAGCAAATGTTGTATAACCTATAAAAGCAAGGTAAGGTAGCTTTCCAGAAGTGTTAGCGAAATAAAAAATAAAATTTAATGCTGCCAGCCCGGTTACTATAGCTGCAGTGTGACGTAATATGAATTCTTTTCTTTGTATAGAAAGTATAGCGATAATACTTCCTATACAAATACCATCGAACCTGGTAAAAGTGTAGAAATTGGTATAATTAAAACCTTCAAATTGGGCATTCCAAATAAAACTTCTAAATCCAAATAAAAAAATAAGAAAGCCTGCCAGGAAAATGAGAAGGTATTTTGGTTTTCTGAGTAAAATAATAATAATGGGCCAGAAAATATAATACTGTTCTTCTACAGCAAGTGACCAAAAATGATTCAAACAATGAGAATTTTCAGGAAAATTATTTGTAAAAAGCCAGTTTTGGGCATAAAATATAAACCAGAATTTATCATCCTGATATTCACTTACTTCATTATTATTAATAATACCCAGGGTTGGAAAAAGAAACAGAAATGCAAATAGAAATAAATAATACAATGGAAAAATACGAAGAGCTCTTCTTATATAAAATTTTTTGAAATAACCAGTTGTAGAATCAATATTGACAGACCTGAGAAGTATGCCGGTAATGAGAAATCCAGATAAAACAAAAAAAAGGTCAACACCTAGCCATCCAAAAAGTGAATCTCCATAAGGAAAATTATGGTAGATGATTACGGCAATTATAGCAATGCCTCTTAACCCTTCAAGAGCAGGAATAAATTTTGTGGGCTGAATTGAAGGTTGCATTTAATGGATTAATCTGTGGCTAATATACAATAACTTTTGTGAGAATGAATTTTACAATTCGCTATTGGTTAGAAATAAAATCTATCACTAAAATGAGGCATTTCATTTAGTAAAATAAAAAGATGCCAGGCGAATATGATAGCAATAATACTTATCCTCTTTAACTTTTTTAAAGGCTGGCGATTTAAAAGAATAGCCGCATAAGCTATGAATAAAGGACATAATGAATATGTTAATCTGTCGCTATAATATCCCAAAAAATAAAAGAAAAGGAAGAGCAGAATAATGTTAAAGAAGAAAATATTAGTATATGTATAATGTCCGGAGTATTTTTTTCCTTTATTTGAAATAAAAAATGAAATAATAAGAAATACTATAGGAAATATCAATATTCCTGTTGTTTTGATGTATACTGAAAAATTGCTTTCTAATTCATTTAGAAGATTTCTGTTTGCATCAGTCAGTGCATCAATTACCCAAATGAATTCTCTGAAAAAAGCAGTTTCATGACTATAAAATTCAATTCTGTTTATTTTTAAAATAAAAATCCAGATAAGTAATGGTAAAATAAATAGGAACGTATTTAAAAAAGCGTTTTGGAAACGTTTGATCAGTATTTGTTTTTCAATATTCTTATTATTATAAACTACAGTGAATAGTATGATGGGTAATAACAATAAAAAACTACCATAAAAAAGCAACAATGTGCCTGATAGAAAACTATATGCTAATTGCTTTGGATTTGATTTAGTTATTGAAATATATTTTAAAAATAACCAGATAGAAAGCAAGGGCAATAGTGTATTGAACATCTGTTGATGTGGTGTCCAGAAAAAAGTTTTAGTTATATGATTTGAAATAAGTAACAGCATCAGACTGTATCTTATCCAAGCCCCATTTTTCCAGTCACCGGTAAAATGAGTGATTATTTTTTCAAATAGTAACAGCGAAAAAATGAGAACAAAAAAGTTTATTAATATAAGTGCTGCATAATGTGAGAGGTATAATGAAACTTCTTTTTCAGGGATTTTATTTTCAAACCATGAGCCGGCAATCTCATTAATTGCATTATGAAATGGCGAACTCAAAGAATATATGCTATATCCAATAAACGACCCCGTTAAAAGGTATAATGGTCTGGATTGACGGGAATAGTTTTTTTTAAATAAATAATCAGGAGAAACTGAACCACCCATATACTCAATTGCGTCACAATTCATGCTAAAGCCCATGTATTTATTCAATTGAATATAATTCACAGGACATTGGCTATCTGGTCCTTTATTTTCAGTAGGTTTTGGAGCAAATAAAAATGAAACTGAAGTCAATAATACTATTACAAAATATATAAGGAATTTCTTCATGTTCCAAGACTGTGGCTACTTCAATTCTATTTGACGTAATAAATATTTCCCTAAAATATCAAACTCTAAGTTTACAATATCTCTGGGCTTTAAAAACCTCATATTAGTATGTAAGTAAGTATATGGAATGATGGAAACAGAAAAGCTTTTCTTTTTTACATTAAATAGGGTAAGGCTAATACCATTTATACATATTGATCCTTTCTCAATAATCAGTTTAGCAAATTTTTCAGGAAAATCAAATGTAAATATCCAGCTTCCGTCTTTTTCTTTAATTTTTTTGCAAGTACCTGTGCAATCAACATGTCCTTGTACAATATGTCCGTCTAATCGGTCGCCCATTTTTAAGCTTCTTTCAATATTTACTACAGTGCCTTCTACCCAGGTATTTAAACCTGATTTTTGTAGAGTTTCATCAATTGCAGTAACCTGGTGCATATTATCTTTTATTGATTCAATCGTTAGGCAAACTCCATTATGGGTGACGCTTTGATCTATTTTAAATGCTGAAGAAACCTCAGATTCAATCCAAAAAGTCTTATTTGAGCCATTTTTGATGACTTTTTTAATGGTTCCTGTTGTTTCAATGATACCTGTAAACATATTGGCAAAGTAAATCATTTCTTTTTCTCTTTTTTCCAATTTTCCTCTTATCTTTGCAATCCTAAAAAAAGTACCAAAGGAGGTATAATAGTTATGCTCATTATAGATTCAAAAGATTGCGAAAACATAGACAAAGCTTTAAAGAAGTACAAGAAGAAATTCGAGAAATCGAAAATATTGTTACAGCTTAGAGATCGTCAAAGTTTTACCAAGCCTTCGATCAAGCGTCGTGGTCAGGTATTGAAAGCAATTTATAAGCAAAATATAGCAAGCGGCAAGATTGAGATATAATCAAGTCCCTTAGCAACATAATTTAAAGATAGCTGCAGAGTTTTATACCTTTGTAGCTGTCTTTTTTTTATGGACATATTTATAGAAAGTGGTCTATTTTATTAAATCTAATAATGCCTGCAACACTTAGTCAATCTGTCAACTCATTTTTCGATTACCTGAAGTTTGAAAAAAGGTATTCTCCAAACACACTGTTGTCTTATAAAACAGATATTTCAGAATTTATCAATTATTTAAATTCACAATTTGGTATAATTGAGTTGAAAGGTATAAATCATGGATTTATCCGCAGTTGGTTGGCTGATTTAAAAAATAATGGATTAAGTGCTAAATCTATTAATCGAAAGATCTCCACTTTAAAGTCTTTTTTTAAGTACCAGCTTAAAATGGAAGAAATTGATGTTTCTCCTATGAGTAAAGTGGTAAGTCCTAAGATCGGGAAAAAGTTGCCTGTATTTATAAAAGAATCTGAAACAAAGGTTTTAGTAGAGTTATTAGGAAAAAGATCAGAAGATTGGAAAACGCTAAATGCTAAAATGCTGATTTCCATTTTTTATGCTACAGGAATGAGATTAAGTGAGCTAATAAATCTAAAAGAGCATCAAATTGATTTTAGCCGGTCTCAAATAAAAGTATTCGGAAAAGGGAATAAGGAAAGGGTGATTCCAGTGCATAATAATATTATCACTAGTATAAAAGAATATCAACAAATTAAAAGGAAAGAATTTGATATAATCGAGGATATTTTACTGGTAACAGATAAAGGCAAAAAAATGTATCCGAAATATGCTTATTTATTAGTGAATAAATATCTCGCCGAAGCCAGTACATTGGAGAAAAAAAGCCCTCATATCCTTCGTCATACTTTTGCTACTCATTTAATGAATAATGGTGCAGATTTAAATGCAGTAAAAGAACTTTTAGGCCATAGTAGCCTTGCCGCAACTCAGGTTTATACTCATAACACAATTGAGAAGCTTAAAAATGTTCATAAAAAGGCTCATCCTAAGGCATAATATTTTCATATTTTACACAATAAAAAATATGATGATTTTTTTTGGGATAGGTTTGTTTTTCTGTAACTTGAACATGATAGAAGAACCAAGCCCTATATGAAAAATATCCACTTAAGTTCTTTAAATTATTGTTTCACTGATTAAAACCATGATGATTATGAATGTAAACATCCAATCTGTTCATTTTAATGCTGACAGTAAATTAATCGGGTATGTAAATAGAAAACTCGAAAAGCTTAGCAATTTTAATGACCGTATTATCCGGGTAAATGTTTTTTTGAAACTTGATAATGTAGTTCATGCAGTAAAAGACAAGGTCGCAGAGATTAGAGTGCATGTACCCGGACACAATTTTTTTGTTAAATCTACATCTAAATCTTTTGAAGAGTCTTTTGATGATGCATTAGACTCCATGATCATTCAAATTAAAAAGAATAAAGAGAAAAAAGCCGCTTAAATTAATTTGAGGCCTTGTGAAAACAAGGCCTTTTTTTATTTTATCTATTTATCATTTTCATTAGTAGAATACAATACAAAAGATTACCTGCTAACAGTGATTTTAAAATTAATAAAACATTGAGTTAATAAGATTATTTGGACTTTATTCACAGCCGCCTGAAAACATGTAAAAAAAAAGTTAGCAAAATTTTTCCAATTATTAAATTCCCTTACCTTTGCCTTCCCAAAAATGGGGGTAGTTCTTTATTGCTTATTTTCAAGCCGAAATAGCTCAGTTGGTAGAGCAACTGATTTGTAATCAGTAGGTCGCTGGTTCGACTCCAGTTTTCGGCTCTGGTAATTCGGATTATTTATCCGTAAAAATAAGTTTTCAAATCGAAAGGTTTGAATTCCGGGGGCAGATGGCCGAGTGGCTAAAGGCGACAGACTGTAAATCTGTTCTCTCACGAGTACGTTGGTTCGAATCCAGCTCTGCCCACATAGTTTTCTTTAGTTTTCTAAAGTCAATTATAATAAGTTCTTTATATAGTATAATATTTATCAGCGGAAGTAGCTCATTTGGTAGAGCGGTAGCCTTCCAAGCTTCAGGTGGCCGGTTCGAGCCCGGTCTTCCGCTCCATTTCTATTAATACCTGCTATGGTTTTAAAATGCCTTAGTAGCTCAATGAAAGAGCATCCCGGTAAATCGGGAAGGTTGTAAAAGTGATATTCTTTTATTAAAAGGAATGCTCTAAAGCTATACCAGCCGTTGTAGCTCAGTGGTAGAGCACTTCCTTGGTAGGGAAGAGGTCGTGAGTTCGATTCTCACTAACGGCTCAAAAAATATATTCGAAACCAGTCTTATTTTATAACAAGACGATTTATTTGAATAAAACAACAATTTTTAGTAAAACACAACTTAAAACAGATAACAATGTCAAAAGAGACCTTTAAGCGGGAAAAACCCCACGTTAACATTGGTACTATCGGTCACATTGACCATGGTAAAACAACATTAACTGCGGCAATCACTTCTATTCTTTCAACAAAAGGAATGGGAAACGTTGCAAAAAAGTATGATGAAATTGATGGTGCTCCTGAAGAAAAAGAAAGAGGTATCACAATTAATACTGCACACGTAGAGTATCAAACAGAAAATCGTCACTATGCTCACGTTGATTGTCCTGGTCACGCTGACTATGTAAAAAATATGATTACTGGTGCTGCACAAATGGACGGTGCTATTCTTGTAGTTGCTGCAACTGATGGTCCAATGCCACAAACGAAAGAGCATATCTTGCTTGCTCGTCAGGTAGGTGTACCTACTATTGTAGTATTTATGAATAAAGTTGACTTGGTTGATGACCCTGAACTTTTAGAATTAGTAGAAATGGAGATCCGTGAACTACTTACTTTCTATGGTTTTGATGGCGATAACACACCTATCATTAAAGGATCAGCAATTAAAGCGTTGGAAGGTGAAGCTGAAGCTGTAAAACAAGTTGAAGAATTAATGGCAGCTGTTGATAGTTATATTCCTCTTCCTCCTCGTCCGGTTGATCAGCCATTCCTTATGTCTGTAGAGGATGTATTCTCTATTACAGGTCGTGGTACTGTTGCTACTGGCCGTATTGAAAGAGGTCGTATCAAAGTTGGTGAAGGTGTTGAGATCGTTGGTTTAGTAGAAACTCCACTTACTTCAACATGTACCGGAGTTGAGATGTTCCGTAAATTATTGGATGAGGGTGAAGCTGGAGATAATGCAGGTCTTTTATTACGTGGTATTGAGAAAACTCAAATCCGTCGTGGAATGGTAATCTGTAAGCCAGGATCAATTACTCCTCATACTGAATTCAAATGTGAAGTATACGTTTTGAGCAAAGAAGAGGGTGGTCGTCATACTCCATTCTTCCAGAAATATCGTCCTCAGTTCTATTTCCGTACTACGGATGTAACTGGTGAGGTTGAATTAAATCCTGGTACTGAAATGGTTATGCCTGGTGATAATACATCACTTACAGTTAAACTTATTCAGCCAATTGCAATGGAGAAAGGTTTAAAGTTTGCGATTCGTGAAGGTGGACGTACAGTAGGTGCAGGTCAGGTAACTGAGATTATTAAGTAAAAAAAGATAGCTATTTGCTTTTAGCTGTTAGCTTTCAGCCGAAAGTCTTTGCTAATTTCAAAAATGGTTTATCTTTGACATAATGTTAAAAGCTATTGGCTTACCGCTAATAGCTTTTAGCTTTCTACGGGCATGGTGCAATGGTAGCATACGGGTCTCCAAAACCTTTGATCTGGGTTCGAATCCTAGTGCCCGTGCAGAGTAATTTTTTGACATTTCAAATTCATGACATGATTAAGATCGCAAATTATTTTAGAGATTCTTATAAGGAATTAACGGAAAAAGTAACATGGCCTACATGGACACAGTTGCAGCAATCTACAATGATTGTAATAGCCGCAACACTTGTTATTACATTCATTGTTCTTGCAATGGATACCGTTGCCGGAAATGGTTTAAGGTTTTTTTACAAACAACTTTACTAAATAATGGAAGTAACAACGAATACAGAGAATACTGAAAATAACGGTAATACCGAAGACGAACATCGACAGGATACAAAATGGTATGTGCTTCGTGTTGTAAGTGGCAAAGAAAAAAAGGTAAAAGAATACCTTGATAAAGAAGTTAGCCGTGGTGGATGGGAGCAGGTAAAACAAATTTTTCTTCCGGTAGAGAAGGTGTATAAAGTGGCGAACGGAAAGAAAGTAATGCGGGAAAGGAATTATTATCCTGGTTATGTCATGATTGAGATTGCAGAAGGAAAATTAAGTGATGATCTGAGAGATGTAGTTAAAAATACACCAAACGTTATACATTTTCTTGGTAAAGAAAATCCGATCGCATTACGCAAAGCTGAAGTGAACAAAATGTTGGGTAAGATGGATGAAATGGCTGAAGCAGGTGGGGTGAGCATGAGTGAACCATTCATTGTTGGTGAAACGATAAAAATCATTGAAGGTCCATTTAATGACTTTAATGGTGTGATCGAAGAGGTTAATGATGAAAAGAAAAAACTGAAAGTGACTGTAAAGATATTTGGACGTTCAACTCCAGTTGAATTGAATTATATGCAAGTAGAAAAGATTAGCTAAACAATTGATTAATAAAATTTTAAAGCCATTCTGTATAGAGTGGCTTTTTAGTTTAATAATGGCTTTTTAAAGTGGTAATCAAACAATTCAATTGGTAGGGTTTTACTTATAAAAAATAAATTTAAAATTCTTTGTGGGTAGTTATAATCCCATTACCTTTGCCGCCCCAATTAGTTCTTTTGAAACCCGTTTAGTCGGGAATTAGGAATCCGATAACAATCGGATTGGGAGATTAAGTAGTCTCGCTATGGCGAAATGAAAAATCGTTAAAACCAAAAAAGATTAAAAATGGCAAAAGAAATCAGTGGCTATGTAAAGCTGCAGTGTAAGGGTGGCCAGGCCAACCCAGCACCTCCAATCGGTCCGGCATTAGGTTCCAAGGGTATCAATATCATGGAATTTTGCAAGCAGTTCAACGCAAGAACTCAGGACAAACAAGGAAAAGTAATCCCGGTATTAATTACAGTTTATGCTGACAAGAGTTTTGATTTTGTATTAAAAACTCCACCTGCAGCTATTCAGTTAATGGAAGCTGCAAAGATTCAAAAGGGTTCCAAAGAAAGTAACCGTGCAAAAGTTGGAAAAGTAAATTGGGATCAGGTAAAAGCTATTGCTGAAGATAAAATGCCTGACCTTAACTGCTTTACAATAGAAAGTGCTATGAAAATGGTAGCCGGTACAGCTCGCAGCATGGGACTTAACGTAGAAGGTAAAGCCCCATGGGAAAACTAATTAAAGAATCCTTAAAAGAATTACAATGGCATTCATAAGTAAAAAAAGAAAAGTTGCTGATACAAAAGTAGAAGCAAATAAATCATACTCCTTAAAGGAGGCATCTGCATTGGTAAAAAGTATTACTACTTGCAAATTTGATGCATCAGTCGATCTGCATATCCGTTTGGGTGTAGATCCTAAAAAAGCTGACCAGGCTATACGTGGTACTGTTTCATTACCTCATGGTACTGGTAAAACAAAAAAAGTATTGGTTCTTTGTACTCCTGATAAAGAAGCAGAAGCTAAAGAAGCTGGTGCTGATTTTGTAGGGTTAGATGAATTTGTTACAAAGATTGAAGGAGGTTGGGTAGATATTGATGTTATTATCGCTACACCTTCAGTCATGCCTAAGATCGGTAGGCTAGGTAAAGTGTTAGGCCCACGTAACCTGATGCCAAACCCTAAAACCGGAACAGTAACAAATGATGTTGCTAATGCTATCAATGATGTAAAGGGCGGTAAAATTGCTTTTAAAGTTGATAAAGTAGGAATTGTACATGCTTCAATTGGCCGTATAAGTTTCACTCCTGAAAAGATTGCAGAAAATAGCCAGGAATTGCTGAATGCAATTATCAAGGCTAAGCCATCTTCATCAAAAGGTACTTACCTGAAAGGGATAAGTATGGCAAGCACTATGAGTCCGGGAATTGCAATTGATACAAAAGCATTTGTACATTAATTACTAAATCTATTCCGGTATTAATCGGGATGTCAAATAAACAGTCATGACAAAAGATCAAAAAAACGAAGTGATAGAAGTGCTGAAAGGCAAGTTCTCACAATACAATAACTTTTATGTTGCCGATACTGAATCATTAACGGTAGCACAAGTTGGTAAATTACGCCGTGCTTGTTTCAGCAAAGAGGTTGAAATGAAAGTAGCAAAAAACACATTGATCAAAAAAGCATTGGAATCTTTAGATGCGGAAAAATATGCAGGTGTTTACGAATCATTGCATAATGTAACTGCTTTAATGTTTTCTGAAAATCCAAAGAACCCTGCTTTGATTATTAGTTCTTTCCGTAAAGAGAGCAATAGTGAAAGACCGGTTTTAAAAGCCGCTTTCATTAATGGTGATATATACATGGGTGATGATAAACTGAAAGCTCTTACGCAAATTAAAACTAAGAATGAGCTTATCGGTGAAGTTATCGGGTTGTTACAATCTCCGGCGAAGAGAGTATTGGCTGCTTTACTTAATTATGCAGAGAATGGACCAACAGCAAAAGCTGAAACAGCAGAAGCTACTGAAGCTCCAACTGCCGCTGCGCCTGCAGCAGTAGAGGAAGTTACACCTTCTCCGGAAGTTGAAGTGCCGCCAACTGCAGAAGTACAACCTCCATCTTCAGATGAAACATCTGCAGATGAAACAAAAGCTGAGTAATATATTTTTAATAAAAGAACTCCCAGGCCTGAGGGACAATAAAGGCAAATTTTTTTAAATCGCCGTCGGACCCGCCAAAGGCGGGTGTGAAGACGGTAAAAATTCAAATAAAATGGCAGACGTAAAAGCATTAGCAGAAGGCCTTGTAGCCTTAACAGTAAAAGAAGTTCAGGAATTAGCTGATTTCTTAAAAACAGAATATGGTATCGAACCAGCAGCAGCTGCAGTTGTAATGGCAGCAGGTGGTGGAGAAGGTGCAGCAGCAGCAGAAGAGAAAACTGCATTCAATGTAATATTGAAGAGTGGTGGTGCTTCAAAACTGACTGTAGTTAAGATTGTAAAAGATCTTACTGGTTTAGGATTGAAAGAAGCGAAAGACCTTGTTGATGGTGCTCCAAAAGCAATCAAAGAAGGTGTATCTAAAGCAGAAGCTGATGAAATGGCAGCTAAATTAACTGAAGCAGGTGCTGAAGTTGA
>JAHEMN010000027.1:22993-28094 GCA_024643645.1 Chitinophagaceae bacterium
TGAAATTTTAATGTAGGTGGTACTGAATAATTTTATAAACCCTCCTTTTTTGGAGGGTTTATTTTATTGAGTTTTTAAATAAGGTGCGATCCTGATAAAAATATCTTCTGTTATTACCATCACTTTTTTAATATCATCAATAGTTGAAAAGTTTCCATGTTGGTTACGATAAGCTACAATAGGATTTGCCAAAACGTATCTGATATATGGATGTGTTTTTAATTCATCAATTGTAGCAGTATTGATATTGATTTTTTGTAAGGATGGAGTTTCTAACTTCAGATATTGCTTTATTCTCTGAAAAGTGGAATCAGGTAATCCAAATGTTTCACCAACCTGGTTAACGGAATAAAATCCTCCAAGTTTATCTCTGAAATTTATTATCCTGGCTGAAAGTTTACTGCCTATACCTGGCAAAGCTATAAGAGCTGTGGTGTCGGCTGTGTTTATATCTATTATTGAATATTTAGATGTATAAGTTTTAGCAGTTTGCTCTGTTTCATTTTTTGGGTATTGATTTTCAGTATAATTATTTGATTGAATTGTTGTTCCTATTTTTATATAAGGAGCAATCCTTTCATACTCATTGGGAAAAAGTCCATAAATCCTGCTTAGATCATCCGCTTTTCTGAACTTACCTCCCTTATTTAAATAATTTTGAATTGTACCAATTGTTTTATCTCTTAGTCCTAATTTTTTCCAACCTTCTTCCGAAATGGTGTTTGGGTCAAAATAAAATAACTCCACTTTATTTTTGGGATAGTTAGAATTAGCTTTTCTGTCATATTGATAATGTGAACTGTTGTTCTCGTTATAATCAGAAAAAGATGGATCATTACTTTCCCGTTGCTCTAATATTTTCATTTTAGTGATCCATGCTGTATCAGTTTTGATTTCTTTAGGGGCACTATTTTTCGAAATTACATCTGGTAAAAAAAAGACCCCCAGAATCACAAATACAATAGCAAGAATAGCAATTCTGTTTCCTCGGGTAAAGGTGAAATATTCTGCAACAATTTTTTTCAGATCCATATCCAGATTTGATGCAAAATACGGATTCAGGGGTGTCAAATATTAGCCATCAATGTGAATTTTGGCCGGGTTATTGTGAGCAAATTTTTCTTGGATAGGAATATTAAATCCTTACCTTTGCAATCCTTTATTTTGGCCAAATATATTTTGACATCCCAAATCATGCGTAAGTAATTGACTTTCATAGGTTATCGTTTCTAAAAAAAATGAGACCTGTTAATGATTTGTATGTCCTCAACGTAGTAAAACCGGTTTTCGCATATGTCTTCAACAAAAGTTAACTCAAGAGTAGATTTTGGAAAGATTAAGCACCTTGCTGAAACGCCAGATCTTCTTGAAGTACAGATTCAATCTTTTAAAGAGTTTTTCCAGTTAGAAACCACACCTGACAAAAGAAATGTGGAAGGTTTATTCCGTGTGTTTAAGGATAATTTCCCAATAACTGACACCCGGAACATATTCGTACTGGAGTTTTTAGATTATTTTATTGATCCGCCCCGTTACTCTATTGAGGAGTGTATGGAGCGAGGATTAACTTATGCTGTTCCATTAAAAGCCAAACTTCGTTTGAGCTGTAATGATGAGGAGCATGTGGACTTTCAAACAATTGTTCAGGACGTTTTCCTTGGAAACATTCCTTACATGACACCAAGAGGTACATTTGTGGTTAATGGAGCAGAGAGAGTTGTTGTATCTCAGTTACATCGTTCACCAGGTGTATTCTTTGGACAATCTGTTCACCCGAACGGAACTAAGATATACTCAGCAAGGGTTATTCCTTTTAAAGGTGCCTGGATGGAGTTTGCAACAGACATTAATAATGTGATGTTTGCTTACATTGATCGTAAGAAAAAATTCCCTGTAACTACATTATTACGTTCTATTGGTTATGAAACAGACAAGGATATCCTTGAGTTGTTTGGAATGGCCGATGAAGTAAAAACAGATAAAAAAACTTTAGGTAAATATATTGGCAGACGTTTAGCTGCCCGTGTTCTTAGAACCTGGGTTGAGGATTTTGTGGATGAAGATACCGGCGAAGTTGTTTCTATTGAAAGAAACGAGATCGTAATGGAAAGAGATACTGTGTTGGATGAAGAAGCAATTGAAACAATTGCTGAAATGGATGTAGAAAGTGTCTTTATCCAGAGAGAAGATGTTGGTGGTGATTATGCTATTATTTATAACACACTGAATAAAGATACCTCTAACAGTGAGCTGGAAGCGGTTCAATTTATCTATCGTCAGCTTCGCGGAGCTGATGCACCGGATAATGAAACTGCCCGTGGTATCATTGATAAATTATTCTTTAGTGATAAGCGATATGATCTTGGTGAAGTTGGTCGTTATAAGATCAACCGCAAGCTTAATGTTGATCTGCCACTTCAAAAGAAAACTTTAACAAAAGAAGATATCATTCTTATTATCAAATATCTTGTTCGCTTGACCAATGGTAAGGCAGAGGTAGATGATATTGACCATTTAAGTAATCGTCGTGTACGTACTGTGGGTGAGCAGTTATATGCTCAGTTTGGTGTAGGTCTTGCCCGTATGGCAAGAACGATCCGTGAAAGAATGAATGTTAGAGATAACGAGGTGTTTACACCTGTTGATCTGATCAATGCGAGAACATTATCATCAGTTATCAATTCATTCTTTGGAACTTCACAGCTATCACAGTTCCTTGATCAGACAAATCCATTGTCTGAGATCACTCACAAACGTCGTATTTCTGCACTTGGGCCAGGTGGTTTAAGTCGTGAAAGAGCAGGATTTGAGGTTCGTGACGTTCACTACTCTCACTATGGTCGCTTATGTACAATTGAAACCCCGGAAGGGCCAAACATTGGTTTGATCTCTACACTATGTGTACATGCTAAGATCAATGATATGGGCTTTATCGAAACACCATATCGTAAAGTGCATGAAGGAAAAGTTAATATGAAAGAATTGAATTTCCTGAGTGCTGAAGAAGAAGATCTTGCAAAAATTGCACAGGCTAATACTTCTTTAGATGATAAAGGAAATTTTGTAGAAGATAGAATTGCCAGTAGAGAAACAGGTGATTTCCCAATTCTCGAAAAGAATGATGTTGAATATATGGACGTAGCTCCAAACCAGATTGTTGGTTTGAGTGCTTCATTGATTCCTTTCCTTGAACATGATGATGCTAACCGTGCCCTGATGGGTTCAAACATGCAACGTCAGGCTGTTCCGCTTATCCGTGCTGATGTACCTATTGTAGGTACAGGTTTGGAAGGAAAAGCTGCAAGAGACGCAAGGATCCAGATTCATGCTGATGGAAATGGAGTAGTAGAGTTTGTTGATGCAAATGAAATTCATGTCCGTTATGACCGTGACCTGGAAGAAAAATTAGTAAGTTTTGAAGATGATCTTAGAATTTATAAGCTGACAAAATTTATTAAGACTAACCAGGAAACTTGCATCAATCTTAATCCTGCAGTTAAAAAAGGACAGAAAGTAAAGAATGGAGATTTCCTTACTGAAGGGTATGCAACACAAAATGGTGAGTTAGCTTTAGGTAAAAACCTGAAAGTTGCATTCATGCCTTGGAAAGGGTACAATTTTGAGGATGCTATCGTTATCAGTGAGAGAGTGGTAAAAGAAGATATGTTTACTTCTGTACATATTTCTGAATATGAACTGGAAGTGAGAGATACAAAATTAGGTGAGGAAGAACTTACTCCGGATATTCCAAACGTTTCTGAAGAAGCTACAAAGGATTTGGATGAAAATGGTATTATCAGAGTTGGTGCTATCGTAAAAGAGGGTGATATTCTTATTGGTAAGATCACACCAAAAGGTGAATCAGATCCAACACCAGAAGAAAAATTACTTCGTGCCATATTTGGTGATAAAGCAGGAGATGCAAAAGATGCTTCATTAAAAGCACCGAACGGTGTGGAAGGTGTTGTTATCGGCAAGAAATTATTCCAGAGAGCTAAGAAAGATAAGAATGGCAAGGTGAGAGAGAAGGCAATGATCGAGAAGCTGGAAAAGATGCATGAAAAGAATGAAAATGATTTGATGGAAGTATTGTTGGAGAAATTATCAACCTTACTGGCAAATCATGTATCCACTGGTGTAGCAAATAATTTTGGAGAAGTTCAAATTGGTAAAGGAGCGAAGTTCACTGAAAAGAATCTTCGTGGTCTTGATTTTGCAAATATCAATCCATTAGGTTGGACAGGAGATGCAAAAGTTGATGATCAGATCAATACTTTATTACACAATTATAGCATCAAATTCAACGAAGAGTTAGGTCGTTATAAAAGAGAGAAGTTCAATATCAGTATTGGTGATGAATTACCTGCAGGTGTATTGAAATTAGCAAAAGTATATCTCGCTGTTAAGCGTAAGTTGAAAGTGGGAGATAAAATGGCTGGTCGTCATGGTAACAAAGGTATTGTTGCAAAAATTGTACGTCATGAGGACATGCCTTTCCTTGAAGATGGAACACCGGTTGATATTGTTTTAAATCCATTAGGTGTACCTAGTCGTATGAACCTGGGTCAGATCTATGAAACTATATTAGGCTGGACAGGTGAAAAACTTGGCTTAAAATTCGCTACACCAATTTTTGATGGTGCTTCTGTTGAAGAAATTGCAAACTATTGTGAAGAGGCAAATATTCCAATGCATGGTCATACTTATTTGTATGATGGTGAGACAGGTGAAAGATTCCACCAGAAAGCAACAGTAGGTATCATCTATGTGATCAAATTGCATCATATGGTTGATGATAAGATGCATGCCCGTTCTATCGGACCATATAGTTTGATAACACAGCAGCCTTTAGGTGGTAAAGCTCAATTTGGAGGTCAGCGTTTTGGAGAGATGGAGGTTTGGGCTTTAGAAGCATATGGTGCATCCAACATTCTTCAGGAATTATTGACAATTAAGTCAGACGATATTATTGGTCGTGCAAAAACTTATGAAGCAATAGTGAAAGGGGAAAATGTACCAAGAGCTGGTGTGCCGGAATCATTTAATGTATTGGTGCATGAATTAAGAGGATTGGGACTTGATCTGAAGTTTGAATAAAACT
>JAHEMN010000150.1 GCA_024643645.1 Chitinophagaceae bacterium
GCTACCCGGCACAAAAAGAGATTTCAAAATATCAATATGCAAAACTTTCATATGAGTTAGGCTACCAGGATGAAGCATTGAACAGTCTTAGTTCTTTTCTTGCAGATTATCCTAATTCAACTTATAATAATGAAGCAAAGGAACTTTTAGTGGATGTATTGGCAAATACCAATAACTATAAAGATGCACAAGCCTTATTGGAAAGCCTTAGTAAACCATCCGAAAATGCAAAACGATTATATCCAAGAATTTTATATGGCCGTGCAACAGAGTTTATCACAGACGGTCAATTGGAAGATGCCAATTTACTACTCAATAAAGTAATGGCAGACAAATACAATGGTTCGGTTTTACCATTTGCACATTTCTGGAAAGGAGAAATTGGATACAGGTCGAACAAATTAGACACTGCTATTAAATATTATCAGCTTTATGCAACTTCAGGTACACCTGCAAGTGGTGAAGCGAATTCAAATAATGTCAGATATAATTTGGGCTATTCTTACTTAAGAAAAGAGAACTATCCTGTTGCTTTAACATATTTCGAGCCATTAAGCAGAAATGCTTCATTAAGCTCCAGTGCATTTGTGCAAGATGCCTATATCCGCACAGCAGACTGTTACTATATGCAAAAGGATTACACAAAGGCAAAGAACATGTACGACAATGTCATTAAGTTCTCCTGGCCTGCAGAAGATTATGCAACTTTTCAAAATGCAATGCTGGCTGGTGTAAGAAGTTCAACTGAAAAGATTTCTTTACTGAATACGATGATCAGAAAATTCCCCAAATCATCATTGGTTACAGATGCCAATATGGAAGTAGCGAAAGCTTATATGGGGAATGAAAAATTCAGGGAGGCTTTACCTTATTTATCTGCCGTAATAAAAACCAGCGGCAATACAAGCCTTGTACCACAGGCTTATTTAAAATTAGGAACAGCCTATTTTAACTTGAATAATAATGACGAAGCACTTTCGCAGTTTAAAACCCTGATTGAAAAATACCCGAATTCTCAGGAAGCGGATGATGCATTGGATAATATTAAAATAATTTATATAGAAGGCGGGAAAACAGATGAATATGCATCTTATATGCGTTCGGTAGGAAAACCATTAAGTGTAAATACAGAAGATTCACTTACCTACATTGTTGCTGAAAAGCTATATGATGATCAGAATTTAAATGCAGCTTTGACCGGCTTTAATAATTATCTGCAAAAGTTTCCAAATGGCACTTATGCACTGGATGCAAATTTCAACAGAGCTGAGATATACTATACCCGAAAAGACTGGACAAATGCCTTGGTTGGATTTGAGACTGTAGCTTTAAATGCTCCTAACAGGTATGCAGAAAGAGCCGTTTTGTCTGCTGCCAGAATATATTTCTTTGAATTAAAGAATTATTCAAAAGCAGAGGGGTATTTCATTCAGTTAAAACAATTAACGGGTAGCCAGGAAATTAAACTAGAAGCTATGCGAGGTTTGTTGCGTTGCCAGTATCAATTACAAAAATGGACAGAAGCAGCAGCCAATGCCAAAGAATTAACTGAAGCAAAAGGTAGCAGTTCAGATGATAAAACACTGGCAAATATGACCATTGCAAAATCTTACCAGGTATCTGGTGAGTATGATCAGGCGATTGTCAATTTTAAATCGGTGGTTCAATTAAATAAAGCAGCATTGGCAGCAGAAGCAAGGTATGAAATTGCCAGTTGCTGGTTAAGTTTAAATAAGCTCAATGATGCGGAGAAAGCGGCATTTGAAACGATCAATAAATCCGGTTCTTATGATTATTGGGTAACAAAATCATATATACTATTGGGCGATATTTATTTTAAACAAAAGGATTATTTCAATGCAAAAGCTACATTCCAAAGTGTAGTAGATAATACAACTGATAATGAATTGAAAAGTCAGGCTCAAGCAAAACTGGACCAGGTAAATGTGGAAGAAAGTAAATCAAGTAAGGTTAATAATTGATAAATGAATCATTCAATGAACAGAAACTCTATATATAAATTAGTATCAGGTATTATTGGTATACTTTCTTTTTCTGTAATATCTGCACAAAGGGATACAACCGGAAAAGGTGGTGTGGAAATCATTTCTGCATTCAAACCGGTATTGAGAGAAGCGGCAAAGATTAATTTTAATCCAACACCACCACCTGCAGATGATACCAAACCCAAACTAACATATGATATCCCTAATCAAAACCTTGCATTTGCCTATCAACCGGGTTCATTAAAGCCTTTGGCTTTGATGATCGATACTGGTGGCAGGTTTGATAACAGCAGTTATATTAAAGCAGGTTTTGGTAGTTTGAGAACACCATTTATACAGGCTGGTATTACTTTGGGAGATGGGAAAACTGCAGGACTGAATATTTATGCAAAGCATGTAGGCTCTGATGGAAAAAGGGAGTATCAGAAATTCAGCAATACCAATGTTAAGTTGGCTGGTTATTTTAGGTCTGGAAATAATCTTGAATGGAACGCAGGGATCGGAATGAAGCAAAACAGATTGTATAGATATGGATACGAACCACAAACACTTAGTTTCTCGAATGATTCATTAAAGCAAAATTTTCAAACCATATCCGGTCGTGCCGGTTTCCATAATATAAATAAAACTGAATTCGGTCTTACCTATTCACCGGAAGTTAAGATCGATGTATTCAGCGATAACCTGAAGAATACTGAAAGCAATACAGTGGTTAATCTTCCTCTCCAGAAATCAATTGGAAAAGTAGTAGCCATCAACCTGGGTGTGACTTTTGATCTTACCCGTCTGTCTCCAAAAAATAAGTCAGCTCTTAATAATACAATGTATTATATATCGCCTTCTGTATTATTTAATACGCCTACTATAAATGCACAAGTGGGGATAAGGCCATCATGGGATAATAAAACATTCAAGATGTTCCCCAATATTCTGGCTGATATAAGTACAGAAGATAAACGTTTTACTTTTCAGGCCGGATGGACTGGATACATACGTAAAACATCTTACATGTATCTGGCAGGTGAAAACCCATGGTTGTTTATTCCGGATGAATTAAAAAACACCTGGATCGAGGAACGTTTTGCCGGGTTTAAGGGATCAGCTGGAGATCATTTTAGTTATGCAGCAAAAGTCGGTTTCAACAAACTGAATAATCAACCATTGTTTGTTAATGATACATTATCTGTATTAGGTGGTAAATCGTTCAGGGTAGTAAATGAAAGCAAAATGGATGTAGTGAATTTTGGTGGAGAACTGGGCTATAATATTCATGAAAAATTCTCTTTGGTGGCTGGTGTTGCTTTCAATCAGTATACCGGGTTTAAAGATCAGGCAAAGGCCTGGGGTTTAATTCCTTTGGAATTAACTGCAGCCATGCGTTTACAAATCATCAAAGATCTTTGGTTAAAAACAGATCTGTTTGCATGGAACGGGCCAAAATATCAGAAAAAGGATGGCTCTGTAGGAGATCTTGCAGGCGCAGCAGATCTGAGTGCCGGACTTGAGTTTAAGATCACAAAGAATATCAATCTCTGGACTCAGTTTAATAATATTTTCAATAAAGAATATCAGCGTTGGAATCAATATCCTGTTTATGGGTTTAATTTTGTCGGGGGAGTCGTATTTTCGTTCGATCAAAAGAATAATTAATGTACGCTGAATTATATCGCTATCTCATTTCACATAAGAATTTACCAGTGCCGGGCATCGGCATTTTTTTGATAAAACGTTATCCGGCAAATGATGATTTTCCCGGTAAAAAAATTGATCCGCCTTCATACAGTTTTATTTTAGACCCTGCTGATAAAACACCACCAACTAACTTTTTTAAATGGTTGGCACATTCATTAGCGATTTCAGATCATGATGCTGTTTTGAGTTTTAATGATTTTGCTTTCAATTTAAAAAATCAGCTTTCAAATGGTGATGTTGTTAATTGGAATAATGTAGGAACATTAAGTAAAGAGCTAAGCGGGGGAATCAGGTTTCTTCCACATGAGAAGATTACTCTTGAAAAACCAGTTTTGGCTGAAAAAGTTATCAGGCAGAAAGCTGAACATATGGTTAGGGTAGGGGAAGATGAAAGAACCTCCGGTGAAATGTCAGAGTTGTTAAGCAAGGAAGAAGAAAAAAAATCGATCTGGTGGGCGGCAGCATTAGTACTTGCAATAATTTCTGTAATATTTTTGGGTTGGTATTTTTCAGAAAATGGAATTAAAATATCTACAACCGGCAATACCCAAAAAACAAATATTATAGAAGCTACTTCAACCTATAAGTTATTACCTTGATCAAATAATGTATTAAGGATTTGTACAGATACTTGACCATCAATTCATGTCAGAAATAATTAGCTATATCAATTGTCCTGTTTGCGGTTCATCATCTTTTAAGTCTGTTTTATCTGCTAAGGATTATACGGTCAGTAATGAATTGTTTGAAATCGTTGAATGTGAAAATTGTTCACTTCGTTTTACACAGAATGTGCCTGATGAAAATGCAATTCAATCTTACTATAAATCAGAAAACTATATTTCTCATTCTGATACTTCAAAAGGATTTATCAATACGCTTTACAAAAGGGTGCGAAAAAAAACATTAAAGGAAAAAAGGAAATTAATTGAAAATAGTACGGGCCTTAAAAAAGGAAGCATTCTCGATGTAGGTAGTGGTACAGGTGCATTTGCAAACGAAATGAAAGAAGCGGGATGGAGTGTTACAGGATTAGAGCCTGATGAAGATGCAAGAAAAGTTGCCAGTGAAGTTCATAAAATTGAGTTAAGCGACATTATACAGTTTTATAGTTTGGCTGAAAACTCCTTTGATGCAATTACGATGTGGCATGTATTGGAACATGTGCATGATCTGGAGGGTTACATGTCAAAGTTGAGATCAATTCTAAAAGAAAGAGGAAAACTTTTTGTAGCAGTACCTAATTATACTTCAAAAGATGCGGCCATTTATAAGGATTATTGGGCTGCGTATGATGTGCCCCGTCATTTATATCACTTTTCACCACGATCAATGAAAATACTTGTTGAGAAGCATGAAATGAAAATTGAACAATACAAACCAATGTGGTTTGATAGTTTTTATGTTTCTATGCTTAGTAGCAAATACATGAAAGGAAAGACCAACCTCTTAACTTCATTTATCAATGGTCTTCGTTCTAATTTACAGTCAATGAAAAATACCCAGCAGTGTAGCTCGGTGATATATATTATCAGTAAGTGATCATTGGCTTAATTGTATCTCATAAAGTTCAGGCCACCATTTGCCGGTAATGTACATTTTATTAGAGGCAGAATCATATGCTATTCCATTGGGTACATCTGCATCAGGATCAATTGCTTTTATCCGATTCCAAATGTCAGAAACATCTGCTTTGGCTACTACCAGTCCTGTTGCAGGATCTATTTTAAGGATATAGGGTAGCTGGTATTGATTTGCATAAATAAAACCATTCAGGTATTCTAACTCGTTTAGATTGAATGAAGGGTTTCCTGATTCCAAAACAGTTACAGATTTTATTAATTTAAAATCTGATGGCTGATAATAATTAATATTACTACCACCGGTACTTACGATCAGATTCTTTCCGTCATTTGTTAAACCCCATCCTTCTATATCAACATCAAATTCTTTTACTTTTTTAAAATCATTCAATGTGTATACAAAAATCTTTTTCTCTCTCCACGTCAATTGATAAATAGTATCATTTAAGATAGTAACACCTTCTCCAAAATATTTTTTATCCAGCGATATCTCTTTCAACGTATTGCCGGTTTTAAAGTCTACTTTTTTCAATTTTGAAAAACCATAGTTGCCGGTACCTTCATACATTTCGCCGTTATAGATGATCAGTCCTTGTGTGTAAGATGAAGTGTCGTGAGGATAGCTGGTAATAATAGAGTAGCTTAATGATTTTGGAGCCTCCGGTATATTTAAAATTGGATCTTTAGGTTCATTATCATTGCAGCCAAATGCTACACATATGATACAAATCAATAAAAATTGTCTCATTTTTTGTTTTATAGTACAAAAATAAGCGTACAATGGCTTTTACGTTGTTAAAGCTTTGATTTTAAGCAGAAAAAGGCAAAACAAATTTTTGCAGGAACTTGCATAAACCACTTTAAATGTTATTTTTACATCACAAACCTAACACTACGGAATTTCAATACTGAAATCGTATCCCTGAATCGCCTTTTTTAATCACCAATTCCTTTATTTTTTATTCCAAATCTCCCGTGATCAACACCTGGCAGTGTTTATTGTCTTGCTGTAACATCTAACTATTTGTAAACTTATGAAGGCGGGATTAATTGTTATTTTAATCACTATAATTTCTTTCAATTATCTGAATGCTCAACAGAAATGTGCTTCTTTCAGGTATATGCAGGAATCTTTATCAAGTGAATATTCTCTCAAAGCTAAAATGGCTGCTGTTGAATCTTTTATCCTGAAAGAGCAAAGTATTATTGCTACAAGTGGAAACAGGATAGATGGCTCTGATCCAATAATCATTAAGATTCCGGTAGTTGTACATATACTTTACCACACTCAAGATGAAAAATTAAATGATGCAGTTGTGCATAACCAAATTGCAATACTTAATGAATGTTTTCGCAAAAAAAATGCAGATACCATCTATACACCAGCAAGATTTAGATCAAGAGCGGCAGATTGCGAAATCGAATTTGTATTAGCAACTGCTGATCCTAAAAGAGTGACCACAAGCGGAATTACCCGTAAATACACTCCGATAAAGGAATGGAAGGCCAGAGATGATATGAAGTTCTCATATAAGATGGGAACAGATGCTTGGGATACAAAAAGTTACCTGAATATTTGGGTTTGTAACCTGGATAATGTGGCAGGATATTCAAGTGTAATAGGAGGGCCGGCTGAAAATGATGGAATTGTTTTGGACTTTCCAGCTTTTGGAGCCAATGAAAATGGAGGTGCTATAAATATGGGAAAGACAGCGGTTCATGAAGTTGGACATTGGCTGAGCTTAAAACACCTTTGGGGTGATGAATTTTGTGGGGATGATGGTATTGCAGATACCCCAAAGCAAGCAGGTTATAATGTTGGATGCCCTTCAGGAACATTGAT
>JAHEMN010000151.1 GCA_024643645.1 Chitinophagaceae bacterium
ATTCAGGATATATTGAAGGAGATAAAATGCAGGCTTTAACCTTTTGTGAAAGCAGAAAGTTTACACTGCCCTGGAAAGGAGAGAAGAAAAAATAACATGCTGATTTTCAGCAAGCGATAATATATATTTTATCCATATATAAAACTTGAGACGTTTTTATTTTTTTTGACACTTCTTTAATAGGTGTCAAATCATCTATTGCAGCGCCAGTCAATTATTATTCTTTCATTTTTGTTTTGTAATTAATTATTCATCTTAAATTATTTTTATGAAACAACTTTTGTTATTGATCGGAACCACTTTTTTGCTTTCAACTTCTAATGCTCAATCGGTAAGTATAAACGATTTTAAAAAAATTGAAGGGAGCTGGTCCGGTGAGCTTACTTATCTTGACTATACAAGTAACAAACCTGAGTCAATAAAATCTACTTTAACAGGCTCTTTAAAAGGAAACGACAAGTTTAAAATGGAGATCGGGTATCCGAGTGAAAAAAACAGAGGGGGGGCAGATGTTTACAAATTGGAAGACAATGGAACGATGATCAGCGGAATGAAAGTGATAGAACGTTCATTAAATAATGATGTAATAAAAATAATACTTGAAGACAAAGGAAAAGATGGGAATGATAACAAACCGTCAACGTTTCACTATATTCTTGAGATCGGAATGAACAAGTTTATAATGACCAAATTGGTGAAGTTTGATGGTGAGGAGAATTTCTTTCAAAGAAATCAATATGTATTTACACGATGATTTATTATCAAATGAATAAAGCCACCAAAAAAATTTAATGGTGGCTTTATTTGTGTGTCTATGTATGATTGTAAGAACTAATCTAATTCTCTCATGTAATTTACCACTGCCCAAATATCATCTGCATCAGGGATTTTTTTCTTAAATGAAGGCATGTCTTTACGACCTTCTAAAGTTTTATAAAATAAAGCTCCATCTGTTTGTCCTTTCAGATCTTTGCTAAAATCGCCACAATCTGTATCTAATTGAGATGCTTTAGGACCATCACCTTTTCCTTTGGTTCCATGGCAGGATTTGCAATGGGTAGAGTATAAACTTTTTCCTGTTTTAAGTGATGTTGCATCTGATTTTACCGGATTAACCATCTTTTTATACTTATCGGGTACCGGCCATGGCTCCTGAATCATACTTTTTGTGGTAAAAGCCAGAATGAAAATGGCGAATAAACTGATAATCAATACTTGATAACTTTTTTTCATGATTTTTTATTTTTGTATTTGGTACATTAAAGATATTAATATTTATAAATTAGTTGCATTAGTTTGAGCTTTTGGCTCTTCTTTCCTAAGGCGGAAGAGCTCAAAAATAATGACTATATAATGACCCCAAACTACGGTCATTAAGATAATAAAAGTAACCAACATCCAGATAGGTGGATTTTTACTCCATAATGCTCTTGGTTGTGCTTGTATTGTTTCTGAAACTGGTACCCCCCATTTCTCCACAGCACTGGCCTCCAGATTACCAAAAAACTCATCTTCATCCAGTCTTGCGATAAGTGTGATATCACCTTTATCATTTCCTGGTAAATTATTGGGAATCTCTATTGTTGCTTCACCGTTTTCATCAGTTGTACCCTCTCCTATTTTTAAAGGCCTGAATAATCGCTTTACAAAAATGCCGATTGTTGCATCAACCACTGGTTTTTCTTCACCACTACTCAAGTCTGCTAATTTCACTTGTACTGATAATAATGAGTCTTCTTTCACAGGGGTGATATCAAGCAGAGCTCTTTTTATACTTAATTCTTCTTCTACAGATTCCATTGCTTTATTACCAGCAAATACTGCTTTTAAGTTTATTTGTCCCTCTTTATCAGGAGTCAACTCTTCCGCTTTAATATTAAAGATGCTCTTTCCTGCTTTGTCTGTAATTGAAAATCCAAGTTCTTTTTCATCTTCATCTTTTACCTGGTAGAAAGTTACTTTCAGGTATGCCAGCTTCATAAAATTGCCATTGACTTTAGCGGACATATTAGCTTTCAAGTCAATGCTTTTATCATTTTTCTGAGTACTGATAAACTGTAGTGAAGGTGAAATCAGTGAGACTTCTTCTTCATCAGTAGCAGCACCTTCATCCTGGGCAATTGTGCTAAAAGGAAGAAGGATAAATATGAAGAGCAACATTTCAATAGCCAACTGGCGAAAAGATTTGAAATATGTTGGAGCAATAGGTTTCATAATAAAAATTTTATACGGTCACTATATCTTTTTCTTTTTGTACATCAATAACTGGTTCTCCCTTTTTCTCCTTATCGCCAAACTCAGAAATTGGAATAATGGTTATAAATTTTGACATCATAGTGAAGAAGAGGAAGAAAGTGGCAATACCTGCAAATGTGAGAGCCCATTCTACCCAGGTAGCTGAATACTTTACAAATTCCTGTCGGGTATCTTGCATAGGTAATAACGGTGATTCCAAAGTTGGTACGATTATCAGGTAACGTTTTACCCACAGCGCAATTACCATAAAGAATGATGCTATTGTAATAAGGTTTGGTGTTCTTGTTTTTGGTATTGCGACTATAGCAATCGGTAATACTATACCTGCCAGATTAGCAAATAAAAACCACCATCCATATTGTGCAGGGTTAAATAATTTACTAATAAGTTCATTGTCCCATTTTTCTGATCCATACCAATCGGTCAGGTATTCAGAAAAAGTAAAATAACCATAAGCGGCACCCAAAATCATCATTATATATCCGAGGTATATAAAATGTTTGTCTTCAAGATAGCTTTTAAGGTTATACATTTTTCTATAAGCCCACATAGCCATTATCAGTACACCGGTACCGGAATAGATAGCAGCTAATACGAAATAAGGTCCGAAAATTGTACTGTGCCAACCTGGTCTTAAAGTCATTCCAAAGATCCAGGAAAGTACAGAGTGAACTATAATTGCTAAAGGAACAATCATTATCGCCATCAGATTCATGGATACTGAAATATGTTTCTTTTGGCTGGGTGTGCCCCGATATCCAATGGCTAATATTTTATACATTTTTTGCTTCCATTTAGGAATATCAAGTTTAGCATCCCGATAGATTGCAAAGTCTTTTATCAAAGCCAGATAAAGGAAGATGGCACTACCAGTAAAATAAGTAAGAATGGCCAGCACATCCCAGGTAATTGGTGATTGCAAACGGGGATATAAAAACAGATGATGTAGCCTGTCTAATCTGCCTATACATAATAAAATAAAAATAGGCCCGATAATAGTGGATATCACTGTGATCATTTCTGCAATACGGATAATTGGTTTTCTCCATTCCACTTTAAGTATGTGGAGTATGCCTGAAATAACAGCACCGGCATAACTGATACCTATAAAGAATATGAAATTGGCGATGTATAATCCCCAAACTACATTATCCCGCATACCGGTTATTTCATGTCCTTTTACAATCTGTAAATACAAGGCGTATCCTCCAAGGCCTATCCATAATAAATAAAAGATCGTCCAGCCCCATGTTTTCTTACCATACTTTTCTATGGTTGGTTTTTGCAGATCAAATATTTCCTGTTGGTATTTATTGAGTTCCATAATAAGATTCTTAAAATGAATGCATTAATTTTTTTATTCGGATTTTCCTTCCATCACATCTTTATACCTTTCTTTTATATTCTCAGGCAGATCTTCATAACCTCTTTCTACCGGGAACTGCCTGTCTTTTGGTGGTAAGTAATAAACTCTTGGTTTGGTTCCTAATTCTTCCTGGAATCGATAAGCTGCTCTGTCTTTGATCAGTTGTTTAAAACTAACTGTTTCATCACCGTTAGAAACTGTGTCCTCGTTTTCATCGCCAAAATAAAATACTCCGTTCGGACATGCTTCTACACATGGTGGAAGCAGGCCTTCTCTTGCTCTATCCGGACAGAAGTCACACTTTTCAACAGTTCCTACTTTAGCTGGTATACCAGTTTCAGGAGAATATTGCTGTTTCAAAATATCTAAAGGAAGTTCTGGTTCATCCCAATTGAAAACACGGGTAGAATAAGGACAGGCAGCCATACAGAATTTACAACCAATGCACCTTTCATTATCGATTAATACCAACCCATCTTGTCTTTTGAATGTGGCATCCACCGGACATACTTTCACACAAGGTGGATTATCACAATGGAAGCATTGCTTAGGGAACCAATAAGGGGCTCCTTTATCACTGTCTTTCATCAACTTTACAGATAACCACTCTTTATCTTCCGAACGATAATGCCATTTCTGGCAAGCAGTTACACATTTACGGGCATTTTTACACCTTGAAAGATCTACCACCATCACAAATCTTTTACCGGCAATTCCTTCTCTTGCTTCTAGTTTCGAAACAATAGCCATATGTTCCTGGTGATTTAAATAGGCGGAGTCAATTTCTACAATTTCTCCCTCTGGTGAAAGCAGTCTCACTTTTTCTCCAACTGCAGCTTTTTTAGAAGAGCAGGAGCAAGCAATACTTCCACATGCAGTGGCAGCAATGGTAGCAACAGCAGCAGTTTTTATAAAATCCCGCCGTCCCTTATTGTTTATTTCATCGTTATTCATCGTATTAATAATTATTTGAATTGAATTGGTTCACTATTTATCTTTTGAAGGATTTTTCATCCACTCAAATATTTCCTTATTACTTGATTTTTTTTTCTTGGCTACCTGCTCCAGAATAGTTTTATCTACTTCCACCAGTTTGCCTTCTGCTGTTAGCATTTTAACCGTTTGGGGGGTATTTGCATCACTTGAGCCGGAAAGAAATTTTGAAAAAAATTGCCGGCGGGAGCTGTTTTGAGCTTTTTTATCATTTCCCATAATGAGGTTTTATTTACAGAATGAATTAATAATTAACTGGTTAGAAACTTTCAAAATCTAAAGTACTGCTGTTGGGGTTAGCTGGAAATGATAAAAAGAAAGTGAAAAGGTGATTTTAGTCACATAATAAGTTGATATGGACCTTTATAATAATGTATGACAATAGTTAAATGAAGTAGTCCATTTTATAGAACCATCTTATTTTTCTTTAAGTCTGCCCTATAAAGTAATAGTATAAGTAATGGTGTTATTGTTAATTCCAGGATCATAGCACAAAAAAGGCAAAGACTTATTAATAATCCGATATAAAAAGTTCCACCAAAACTTGATGATAGCAAGGTTAAGAAACCAGAAAGCAAAACAAAGGCTGTTATTATTATTGCTTTTCCTGTTGACATATAGGTACGTTTAACTGCATAGGGTAGTGATAAACCTTTTGATAATTCTACTTTTAATCGGCTCAAAAAATGGATGGAGTCATCAACTGATAATCCTAGAGCAATTGCAAAAATGACAGATGTATCTGCTTTCAGATTAATACCCAAATAACCCATCATTCCAGCCATAAAGATCAAGGGGATCACATTTGGTATAAGAATGATCAAAAGTATAATCCATTTTCTTAACAGGAAGAAAGCTATCAGACAAATAATCAACGCATCGAATAAAATACCGGTAAAAAGATTTTCTGTTAATGAAAAAGTTATTTTATCTAATAATAAAGCAGACCCTGTTAACTGATGTTTAAAATTGAATTGCTCCTTTTTTGAATTAAAATAATTTTCAATTTTATTTTTTACGGGTATAAATTCCTGCACACTAAGATTAGGTAATCGGCCACTGATACGAAGTCTTTTTCCATCGTTGGACATATAGTGCTGCATTTCATCTGCAAATTCTGTTTGCATTATGCCTTCATAATAGCGGGAAACAGCTTGTTGTGTAGCGGGTAATTTAAAGTTTTTATTATCCCCGCCATTAAATGCTTTATTGGCACCACGGAACAATGATAGTGGCGAGATAATATACCCAACACCACAACTATCTTTTAAAAAGTTTTCAACTTCTTCAACCTGTTTCATTTTCTCCAGATCGAAAAAATTTGAGTTGTTATCATTCAAAGTCAATGCTAACTCAAACGGTCTTGTTCCGGCAAAATCTTTTTCCATAAATCGATAATCATCAAGCATTGGATTTTTTTTAGGGATCTCCTGCAGTAAACTTGAATTGATTTCAATTTTTGTTGCATAGTAGGCAGATATACCGGTAAGCAGGATCAATAAACTAAAAACAAGGAATTTGTTTTTAAGAATAGTTCTGAAACAAAAAGATAAAAAACGAATCCAACGTTGATCCGCCTTTGATTCAAAAGCAACTTTAGGTATCGGAGAAAAAATATAAAATGCGTATAAGCAGACTATTGTAACTCCAAATCCAATTAAAATACCAGCCGCTGCAAAAAATCCAAAATTTCTTATTGGAATAATGTTAGTGATACCCAGTGTTATAAAACCTGCTGCTATCGTACAGCAAGTAAAAAAAGTAGCCAGGCCAACTTCTTTATAGGTTTTAATCAATGCTTCTTTTTTGGAAAGCCCTGTTCTCAATTGTTCAAGATAATTGGTAGAAATATGAATGACATCTGACATACAAATTGCCGCCAGAATAGGAGGTAAAAGACTTGAAATAATATCAAGGGTATGTCCGGTTATAGAAATAAGTGAAAGCGTCCAGATAATGGAAATGATTATTACCAATAAGGGTAGAATGATAGCCTTTATAGATTTAAATAAAATGAAAAGAGCAAGACAGATCAATAGAAAAGATAACAGTAAATATTTTTGAAGATTTTTTTGAATTTCTTTAATGTAAATTCTTTCTACCCGGATCTTAGCTGTAAGATGAGTTTCATCAAAACCAAGCTGATTTATTTTCTGTTCAATACTATTCAGAATAGTATCTTTTTCATCATTATTGAGGTTTTGCTTATTAAAAGCTGCTATGGCTATTGATTTACCATCTTTTGAGACCAGGAGGTTTCTGTATTCCTGTGATTCAAACAGGTAAGCAGAGTCTGCTTCATAGGTGGACGGGTCATTAATGTGAATTAGTGGTCTTGCATTCACATCTTCATTCTCGAAATATATAATATTGGAAGAGGTTGGTGAATATACTTTGATGATATTATCAAGCTTGGTAATAAATTTTGTCAGACTATCCGTCTTCGTTAAAAATTTCTGATTGAAAATTCCTGAATTATTTTTCAGACCAATGAA
>JAHEMN010000152.1 GCA_024643645.1 Chitinophagaceae bacterium
AAGAAGATCATTACCTAGTTTATCAATTCCTTCACCTGGTCTTTTACTATATTTTTTATTAATAGTGATCTCCTTTTTTATTAAACGCCTTTGGAACCATCCATCCTTTTCACTTGCAGGAAGGTTTTTTTGGATTGAGTCATATTCTTCCACTGACGAGTACTTATCAGCACTTCCGCTCATATTGAACATTGTAAAATCAGATATAAATAATGGCACATCATTTAAAGCGATAGATTTTGATGTATCCTTATATGTCTGTATCTTTTGTAATATCTCAGTTTTGGTTGAGTCATTCTTATATTTTTTTTCAAGCGATGCAATTATTTCCAATCTCTTCTTTCCGCTCATATCACCATCCGTATTAATATTTATAACATTTGATCCTGAAAAAAAACTGAAAAACAACAAAAAGAAGACTGCTGATGTAAATACATACATCCTTACCGGATGCAGGTATTTTACCCTTCGCCCGGCCATATATTCCTTGGATAAAAAACCGGGCTTGAATAAAAGGTCCTTTGCAGTAACGAAAAAGCTGCCATCAAAATGGGTAATATCATTAAAGAAATGAGTGACCATATGCCAGAATGTTTCCTTAGGTACAACATTCTCTTGTCCGCAAATGTGGCAATAGCGACCATATACAACTGTTCCGCAGTTTAAACAGTCTTTTTCTTTTCTTTGAGGGACATGTGACACTTAAAATATTTTCTTAAAAATAAGCACAAAATTACAAGCTATCTCAATTTTCCGTTACTGGCAAATTCAGATTAACTTCGAAACTTAAAAACAATATCACAGGTATGAAATTCCTTACTTTTTCGATAGTCCTTTTTTTTACATTTCAGCTGCAGGCCCAATATTATTATAACGACCTGATCAGTACTTTGGAGATCAACCAGAAAATGAAATCCTTTGTCGCCAATAAAGTAAAAATGGTGACTGCCACCGGTACAGACCAAAATGGAACCAAAGCCACCAATTATGCTGAAGTTCAGGAAGTAAAAGAAAACGGTACTGCATTAAAAGTTAGTACCCGAAATAATGCAGCATTATCTGTTATTTATAACAAATTTGACAGCTTGGGAAGATTGATCAGAATAACTGACTCTTCTTCTGGTCTGCAAAATTCTACGTCTTATCAATATGATAATAATGGAAGAATACAGCTAATAAAAAACACTACTATTGATTCTGCAAACGATTTTAACCAGACAGAAGTACATTCATGGATATATGATGCTACCGGAAAGCCTGCCAGGATGTGGAGGGTAATAAATAATACTGATAGCCTTGAGATCAGGTTTTTCCCTGATGAAGACGGTTTAACCGGTGATGAAAAAACATTCAGAAAAGGAATAGAGACAGGAGCAGTATATTATTATTATGATGAAAAGAACAGATTAACTGATATTGTAAGATATAATTCCAAATTAAAGAAACTACTGCCAGACGTTATGTTTGAATATGATGAACAAGACAGGGTGATCCAAAAAATAACAACAACGCCCAGCCAGAAGGTAAGTTATCTGATATGGAGATACATTTATGATGAAAAAGGCTTAAAAACAAAGGAGGCTTTATTTAATGATGATAAGCAATTAACAGGTAAAATCGAGTATTCATATACTTTCTTTTAGTGTGCTTCCTGACTAATTGAAATTCAAATACTATTCATTGATCTACTACATTTTGTCATTAAATATTGTGATTAAACTCATATAAAAGCATCATTCCCTGTAAATAAAATCAGCATTTATTGACATACCTTTAAGTATGTCCTTCGAAATTTCTTCCACTTCATTTGAAGTATTATTTAATAATACAACAGTTGGCATTATAGTCGTGGACAAGTCTGAAACTATTTTTATAGCAAATGATTTTGCCTGTAAAATGTTTGGTTACAAACCAAATTCATTGTCGGGTAAAAAATTAAATGTATTAATACCAATTGCATTAAGAAAAATACATAAACAACATCATGTAGCGTATTTCAAGAACCCCAAAAGCCGGACAATGGGGAAAACCCTTGACATATTCGCTTTACACAAAAATGGAAGAAAATTTCCGGTTGAAATAAGCTTGGGCCATTATAAGATGGAGAATAAAGATTTTGTAATTGCTATAATTAATGACATCTCGGAAAAAATTAAAAAAGACAAAGAAATTGAAAAACTTAATAAAAAATTAGAAGAGAAAATTGAAAAGAGAACTAAAGAATTAAACAGGATCGTAAAAAGGTTAAATCAAAAAATTGAAAAGATTAATAACCAGGATAAACTTCTAAAAATCAGCAATAATTTTCTTAAAAACCTGTTGAAGAATGCAGGAACTTCAATAATTGCAACAGATACTAAAGGCATTATTAAATTGTTCAACCCCACAGCTGAAAAATTATTAGGTTATAAAGCAAGAGAAGTAGTAAATAAAAAAACACCGGCAATTTTTCATGATCCGGATGAAATTAATGTCAGGGCAGAATTATTTTCAAAAGAATTAGGAGTAAGAATAAACCCAGGCTTTGATACACTTACAGCTAAGGCAAAAAGAAATATTATTGAAAATGAAGAATGGACACATATTCGAAAAGATAAATCCTGCTTCCCTGTTTCATTAACTGTTTCTGCATTACATGACGAAGCAAATAATATAAACGGTTATTTAGGTATCGCTATCGACATTTCGGAACGAAACAAGATGATGGAAGATCTTAATAATGCTCTTGAAAATGAAAAAAAACTGGGAGAATTAAAATCCCGTTTCGTATCAGTTGCATCCCATGAATTCCGGACACCGTTAAGTACAATTCTTTCATCTATTTATCTGTTATCAAAATATACTACAACCGAAGAGCAACCGAAAAGAGAGAAACATATAAAACGAATTGAAGAGTCCATACAATTTTTGAATGATATCCTTAATGAATTCTTAACGATCGGAAAACTGGAAGATGGTGATCAAAAGGTAAATTGGGCTCAACTGGATTTGGCCAGTGAAATAAAAGGTATTATTAACGACATAAAGGGAATTATCAAGGTAGATCAAAAAATAAATTTCAAACACCTTGGTCAAAAAAATGTAATTCTTGATCCTTCATTATTCAAACATATAGTGTTAAATTTACTTACCAATGCAATCAAATTTTCTCCAGAAAACGTACCCATTGAAATAACTACTGAAGTTAATACCGAACAAATACTCTTTTCTATAAAAGATTATGGGATCGGGATACCTGAAGAAGACCAGAAATTCTTATTTAAAAGATTTTTCAGAGCAAGTAATGCAGAGCATATAAAAGGAACTGGTTTAGGCTTATACATTGTTGCAAAACATTGTCAATTACTGGATGGCTCGATTAGTTTAAATAGCGAATTAAATAAAGGAACAAAATTCGTTGTAACATTTAATCGTAAGAAGAAATGAACTCAATATTATTGATAGAAGACAGTGAAGATATAAGGGAAAATACTATAGAGATCCTTGAATTATCCAACTACAAAGTATATACCGCTGTTGATGGTAAGGAAGGTGTAGCCATTGCTTTAGAAAAAAAACCTGATCTTATTATTTGCGATATTATGATGCCTGTTCTCGACGGATATGGCGTACTGCATATGCTACATAAAAATCAGGAAACAAGAAATACTCCTTTTATCTTTTTAACTGCAAAACATGAGAGAGCAGATATACGTAAAGGGATGGAATTGGGTGCTGATGATTATATTACCAAACCATTTAGCGGAACAGAACTTTTAAATGCGGTAGAAGGAAGACTTAAAAAAAGTCAGGCGATCAAAGAAACTTTGCAGGAAGGAATTGATGGGATGAATGAATTGCTATACCTGGGCAAGGGGAAAGAGGCTATTAAATCCCTTACAGAAGAATATACGATCAATAAGTATAAAAAGAAACAAATTATTTATTCGGAAGGTAACAGACCTTCCCGTTTATATTATATAAAAAAGGGAAAGGTAAGGGCTTTTAAAACAAATGATGAAGGCAAGAAATTGGTTGTAAACCTTTATAACGAAGGCGATTTTTTTGGATATGTGGCATTAATGGAAGAAACAAATTATAAAGAAACAGCAGAAGTAATGGAAGACAGCCAATTAGCGATAATACCTAAAGATGATTTTGATATCTTAATGCACAAAAACCAGGAAGTGGCAACAAAATTCATCAAATTACTGGCCCGAAATGTTACATACATGGAAGAACAAATTGTTGGCCTGGCCTTTAATTCGTTAAGAAAGAAAGTAGTCAATGCGTTGCTTTCTTATGATGAAAAGTTTAATCCCACAAAAGATCCTGAGTTCAGAATAGATATAAGCCGTAAAAACCTGGCATCCATTGCCGGTACAGCTACAGAATCACTGATAAGAACCCTGGGAGATTTCAGAGATGAAAAACTTATTGATATCAAAAACGGAAGTATTATCATCCTTGATAAGAATAAATTAAAGAATATGATAAACTAAAAGACCGGCATTTTCCGGCCTTTTAGCTTTTTAAAACAAAAACAGAAGGATCGAGTCTCATCTTTTTTCTGTCTTGTATCTATCCCTCAAATTTAAAATCCTCTTTTTGTTGTCAATACATTATTCTTTACTAGGTCATTTACTATAATACTACTATACTCATCTGCAAGATTGTTTGTAGAAACAGGATCAAAAGAACTGGTTTGTACAGAATAGATCAATTTTTTATCATTTGTTAATTCATACAAATTACTTTCCCAGAAATATTTTGTATCTGACGAATAATAGCCGGGTGAATATACCCTGTCATATAATGTAACATAATAACCCCAAAATCTTCTGTGATATATTACATATGGTGAATAATAAACACGGCCGGGCACATAATATCTTTCTTTTTCTTTATCTAATAAAACAACAGTAAGAACGGCATCTGCACCAGACTTTTTAATTTTATTAATTGCCTGCTCTTCATTCATGTTCTCAAATTCCTTTGGATTAAATTCATTACAGGAACAGAATGCATTATAACCAATACTATTAAGCTTATTTACCAGATCTATTTCCATTTTTTCCCGGATCGTACGGTCGGGTTCATTGATCAGACCAAGTACCATAATTTTATCAAATTGTTTTGGAGTTGCTTCAGGCGATTTCCAGGAACTTGTAATTCTTGAACTTGGTGCACAACCGGCAACCATCAGTGCTAATACAATAGCAATTGTTTTATATATCATTTTCATAACATAATTTTTTTCTGTTTAAAAATCTGATTAAAGTTATTAAGCTTCACAAATGATAACAATGATGGATGTCAATCATAGAGGGAACAGCTATCAGTAACGATATTACTGTTAATCAGATTTTATTCATATTTAACTTTGTGCTTGAAGAATGTATTAACGACCGGTTACGGCTAAATGAACATATTTTCAATATGACCATTTGTTTGAAATATTAAAATTTTATCTATTCAAAAAAAGTATTTGAAAAATTACAGTACACAACTTATATATGTATTAAAATCATTCTGCAGTTTTTTAAACTTTAATTCTATTGTACAGATCTCTTCTTTTAAATGATGGTATTTATCATATACAAGTTCCAAATGTTTGCCATTGATGGTTTTGCCTGACTTTAAAAGACATTCATACTTATCAAGTAAAATAAGATCATCAAACGTTTCCAGATCCTTTTTACAATATTTTAAGACTTTATACATCTCAACCAGTTTTTCCTGGTACATTTCTGCTCCATTCAGGACTTTTAACTGAGAGCTATCTTTCAATAACAAACCTAATCTTGTTAATAAATAATTATTTTCTATTTCAATAAATTCAATTGATCGTTTCCAGGCATCAATTTCAAACTGAAACTGATCAACAAGTGTGTTATTCATAAAAGTAAAATTTGATATTAGGGCAGATTTCATTTTATAAATTTTCACTTTTTAATTAAGATTAATAATAACCATCGTCATTATTTTTAATGACACATATCAAAAATACCCGCTTATTGTAAGCGGGTATTTTTATTAATTAACCCATCACATTTCTATTTAACAGAAATATGTTTGCTGATTAATTTCTTTTTCGCCTCTTCATTTTTTGGCAACATTAAATGTAGAATTCCATCTTCATACTTTGCCTGAATCTTTTCTTTATTTACTTCCATTGGCAAAGTAAAGCTGCGGTTAAATGAGGAATAACTGTATTCTTTACGGGTATATCTCTTTTCCTGCTCTTCTTTATTTTCTTCTTTCTCGCAACTAATGATCAGCATATTGCCTTCAAGGTCAATAGTAAAGTCACTCTTCTTCATTCCAGGTGCAGCAAGAGTTACATTAAACTTATCATCATCCTCATCTATGTTCACAGCAGGTACAGTAAGGGCTCTTTCCCATGTAGTACCGCCATTACCAAACCATTCATTCAATGGTTTAAAAAAGTCGTCAAAAAGTGTTGGCGTAAAAGTTCTTCTGGCTAACGTTCCTGTAGGCATAATTACCTCCTTGGTTTTTAGATTATATAAATATTTATTTCTCTACAAATATATTTTTGACAGCTCCCGGAAAAAAAGACGATGGTCAATAAAAATAATGAGAGTCATCAGTGAATAGCTTTATCTATTTAAAGCTTTTCAAACCTACCTGTCATTTCATTTATTTTAATACGATACATTACAGGTTTAAACCGATTCGTATCTTTTACTGTTTTTTTTTCTTTGTGCCCGAATGTATGTACAGTAGAACTGGTCATCAACTGGAATATCCGGTTAAATAATATTTCTCTTGCATTTTCAGCTTCATCCCCGGACAACTCCTCAAAAACTCCATATACCACAGCACTTTCCCAGTTACGCATATCAGACATCAGATCAACTTCAAAACAAACATTTGAGTTCTTTCGCAGAATGTCCAGCTTTTTTCCTTCCAATAACTGACCATAGATATATACTCCATCATATGTATATGTAACCGGTATAATATAAGGTTTGTCATTATCGCAACAGGCCATTCTTCCGATGTTCTGGCCCAGTAATAGGCTGTTGATCTGGACTGTATTTAATTTCCCTAACATTATTTATTCGTTTATTG
>JAHEMN010000153.1 GCA_024643645.1 Chitinophagaceae bacterium
TGCGCAAAAACGCCAACAAACATTAATAGGGTAAAAACCCCTGTTATTAATTTCTTCATACTGTTTTTTTATTTAAAGTGTGAAAGATACTGGAAAAGGATGCAAGTAAGGTTACCGTTCAATGGGTATTTGCAAATATTTATATAAAAAGGGACTCTGCAATCGCAACACTTTCAGGTCTGCCTACATCTACCAGTTTATCATCGCTATGATCGAAGCCTATTATTTTATGCTCAGCTGCTAATTTCAAATACACGTCTATCAACGAAAATTTACCGGAAAAATTATTTTCTTCCATTAATTGAAAAATAGCATATTCAAATACTACAACACAGCTATAGGCTTTTCCTATTAAATGTTTTTTGGGAATGGCAATTCTTTCTTCTCCGGTTTTTGTATTTCTCCAGCCGCAAAGCCGGTTTTTATTATCAAATAAAAGATTGCGGGATGTTTTGCGATTGGTTACGCCAAAAGAGATCAATGCTTTTTCTTCAATGTGAAATGAAAGGAGTTTGCTGATATCGAGATTGGTAAGAATATCAACATTACAAGTAATAAATTTTTCTCCCGGATTAAATAGTTCTTTTGCTTTTAGCAAACCGCCACCAGTTTCCAGCACTTCATTTCTTTCATCACTAATGATAATATTACTTCCCCATCCGTTATTTTTTTCAATTGCTTCATCTATCTGGTTGGCAAAGTGATGAACGTTAACAATGATGTCTTTTATTCCAAAAGATTGTAGGTATTCAATATTTCTTTGTAATAAAGATTTGCCATTTACAATGGCCAATGCTTTTGGATGTTTGTCCGTCCAGGGTTTAAATCTTGTGCCTAGTCCGGCACTGAATATCATAGTCTGCATTACTTCTTTTCCGGCAACGGGTTTTGCCAATTTTTTTCTTCTTGTACAATATGTTTTAATTCAATTTTTACTTTAAACTTATTTTTTAAATGTCTTGCCATTGCATCGGCGGCATATACACTTCGATGTTGACCACCAGTACAACCAAATCCTACTAATAAGCTTTCGAAATCTCTTTTAATATATTCTTCTACTGTAATATCTACAACGTCCATCGCACTGTTTAAAAATTCCGGCATCTTGGTTTGCTGTTCCAAAAAATCTTTTACTTCTTTGTCTCTTCCTGTTTGTGTTTTCATGCTATCTACACGGCCAGGATTTAATATGCCCCGGCAATCAAACAAAAAGCCGCCACCGTTGCCACTTTCATCTACAGGTAATTGTTTACGATATGAAAAGCTATAGATTTTAATAACTAACGGTGTATTTTCTGTAGCTTTTGTTGGAGTAAATTGCTGAATTACTTCATCTGCAAGACACATCTCCAGCACTTTCATAAATTCAGGAACGGAAATGCCTACACTCTTTTCTTTGATAAAGTCTTTTAAATTGTTTAGTGCTAAAGGGATACTGGTAAGAAATTGTGCTTTTCTTTCAAATAAGCCTCTAAAGCCATATGCACCTAATACCTGTAATAATCGGATAAGAACATAGCCATTATATTGACTTCGAAAAATATTTTTATCGATAGGTTGGCCAATTAGTTTTTCGAAGTACGCCATATAGTCTTCTAGCAAATTATTTTTCCATTCGTCAGGCAGATTAGCCCTTGCCTGCCAAAGCATAGATGCAACATCATATTGCGGAGCACCCTTCATACCGCCTTGATAGTCTATAAAATGAACTGTATTATCTTCAGTAACCATAATATTTCTGCTCTGAAAATCTCGAAACATGAAATATTTATATTCAGTATGGGTGAGGTAATTGCTTAACGCTTCAAAGTCATTAATCAGTTTTTGCTTATCGTAGGGTTTTCGTAAAGCGTCTAAAAAATAATATTTGAAATATAGCAAGTCGGCCATAATTGCTTGCTTGCCAAACTCTTTATTGGTAAGACAGTAGTTATAATCTAAACCGGCATCCCCTTTAACTTGTAAATTGGCAAGAGCCTGCAGACTTTTTTTGAAAAGATCATACACTTCCTGAGAAAAGTTTTTTAACTCCAGATGATTAAGTAAAGAACTGTTTCCAAAATCTTCCTGTAAATAATACATTTCATCTTTGCTTACAGCTAGTATTTCCGGAACGGCTAATCCTTTACTTTTAAAATTTCTGGAAAAATAAATGAAGGTTTGATTTTCCTGAACATTTGCACCATAAGTGCCAATTACAGATTCGTTTTCGCCATAAATCCGGAAATATCGTCGTTCGCTGCCACTTTGCGGAAGCAATTCAATTGAAAGGGCTTGTTTGCCTTTCCATTGTTGATATAAAGAACCAATGTTTTCTGAAAGATGCTGCATCCGGCAAATGTACCAATTTGAAAGGCTGCCTGCAAGACTAACAGGTATTAGCTTTTTAGGTTTAAATTTGCCTATTATGCAAGAACTGAAGTATAGCCCTGCCAATAAAGTAAGAATTGTAACAGCTGCAAGTTTATTTGATGGTCATGATGCTGCAATTAATGTAATGCGCCGGATAATGCAAAGCAAAGGAGCCGAGATTATTCATCTTGGCCATAACCGTTCTGTCAAGGAAATTGTAGAAACCGCTATTGAGGAAGATGTACAAGGAATTGCAATTACCAGTTATCAGGGTGGTCATGTAGAGTTTTTTAAATACATGAAAGATTTGCTTAACGAAAATGAATGTGGGCATATCAAAATTTTTGGTGGTGGTGGTGGTACAATTTTGCCCGAAGAAATTGAAGAATTGCATACTTATGGGATTAACAGAATTTACAGTCCCGATGATGGCAGAAAAATGGGCCTGGAAGGAATGATTGAGGATGTGATTATGCAATGCGATGTTGAGTTAAATGGAAATGCGGAATATAAAACAGCTATGAAGCTGGGAGAAGTGAAAGATGTAAGAAAAATTGCCAGAAAAATAACCAATGCTGAGAATGGAAATATTAGCACAATTGAAGATCCATCAATTAAATCGGTTATTCCTGTTTTAGGCATTACTGGTACGGGTGGAGCTGGAAAGAGTAGTGTTACAGATGAAATTGTTCGCCGTTTTTTAAACAATTTTACAGCGAAAACTATTGCAGTTATTTCAGTTGACCCTTCTAAGAAAAAAACAGGCGGAGCCTTATTAGGTGATCGAATTCGGATGAATGCCATCTCACATCCAAGGGCTTATATGCGCAGTCTGGCTACCAGAGATGATAATACTGCACTAAGTGGTGCTATGCAGGAAGCAATTGATATTTGTAAAGCAGAAAATTTTGATCTTATAATTCTTGAATCAGCTGGTGTTGGACAAAGCGATGCATCCATACTGGACTATTGCGATATAAGTTTATATGTAATGACACCGGAGTATGGTGCCGCATCACAATTAGAGAAGATAAATATGCTCGACTATGCAGATCTTATCTGCATTAATAAATTTGATAAAGCCGGAGCACTGGATGCAATGGCTGATGTGAAAAAGCAATACAAAAGAAATCATCAATTATTTTCAGCGAAAGACGAAGACATTCCTGTTATCGGCACCATGGCCAGTAAATTCAATGATGATGGTGTAAATCATTTATTTGAATTATTGCTGAAGAAAATCGAACTAAAGACTAACATAAAATTTGGGGAGTATCATTTTGCAGAAACAGCCAAAGTGTCCCAGGCTGTAATACCACCAGGCAGGGTTCGTTATTTGTCAGAGATAGCAGAAAGTAACAGAAGTTATGATCTACTGGTAAAGGAGCAGGCAGATATTGGTACTAAACTTTATCAGTTAAAAGGTGCTTTAGCTATACTAAAAGATAAGGCAGATCACTCAATGGTTGGTGTACTTCAAAATCAAATTGATTTTTATACAGAACAATTAACACCTGTTGCAAAAAAATTAATAACGAATTGGCCTAATAAAGTTGCTGAATACCAGAAAGATTTTTATGAATATACTGTACGGGATAAAGCGATAAAGTTGCCAATGACTACAACAAGCTTAAGTGGTACTAAAATTCCTAAAGTTGTATTACCTAAGTATAAAGATTGGGGGGATATATTAAAATGGCAGGCGCAGGAAAATGTTCCCGGTCATTTTCCATTTGCTGCAGGAGTTTTTCCATTAAAAAGGGAAGGAGAAGATCCGACAAGAATGTTTGCTGGTGAAGGTGGGCCAGAAAGAACTAACAGAAGATTTCACTATGTCAGTGTAGAACAACCCGCTAAAAGACTTTCAACTGCATTTGACAGTGTTACATTATATGGAGAAGATCCAGATCATCGTCCTGACATTTATGGAAAAGTAGGAAACAGTGGAGTTAGTATTGCAACTGTTGATGATGCAAAAAAATTATATAGTGGTTTTGATTTGTGTGATCCGAAGACGTCTGTTTCAATGACCATCAATGGTCCGGCACCAATGCTGCTGGCCTTCTTTATGAATGCTGCAATTGATCAGCAATGTGAAAAATATATTCTTCAAAATAATTTAAGAGATAAAGTCAATACAATCATCGAATCAAAATATAAAAAGGAGGAACTGCCATTTTATACTGGGGCAGATGGCAAGCCAGTAGTGCCCGAAAAAGGAGAATTGACAGGATCGTTACCAAAAGGTAATAATGGACTTGGGCTACGACTACTTGGTTTATCAGGGGCAGATGTATTGCCTCCTGATATATATAACAAAATAAAGGCGGAGGCTTTGATGCAAGTTAGAGGAACGGTACAGGCTGATATTTTAAAAGAAGATCAGGCGCAGAATACCTGTATTTTTTCAACTGAGTTTGCATTGAAATTAATGGGGGATGTACAAGAATATTTTATTAAAGAAAAAGTGAGGAATTTTTATTCTGTATCGATCAGTGGTTATCATATTGCAGAAGCAGGGGCTAATCCTATTACACAATTAGCCTTTACATTATCTAATGGATTTACTTATGTAGAATATTACTTAAGTCGTGGAATGAAAATTGATGATTTTGCTCCTAACCTTTCTTTTTTCTTTAGCAATGGAATGGATCCGGAATACAGTGTAATTGGAAGAGTTGCCAGGAAGATTTGGGCAAAAGCAATGAAATATAAATACAAGGCAAATAAGCGTAGCCAGATGTTGAAGTATCATATTCAAACTTCTGGAAGAAGTCTGCATGCACAGGAGATAGACTTTAACGATATAAGAACTACGTTGCAGGCATTGTATGCGATATATGACAATTGCAATTCTCTTCATACAAATGCGTATGATGAAGCGATTACAACTCCAACCGAAGAAAGTGTTCGTCGGGCAATGGCTATACAATTAATTATCAATAGAGAATTAGGTACCGCCAAAAATGAAAACCCTAATCAGGGATCGTTCTTAATTGAAGAATTGACTGAACTTGTAGAAGAGGCGGTATTAGCAGAATTTGACCGCATAACAGAAAGAGGTGGTGTGCTTGGATCTATGGAAAGAATGTATCAAAGAAATAAAATACAGGAAGAGAGCCTTTTTTACGAACATCAAAAGCATTCAGGTGAGTTGCCATTAGTAGGAGTTAATACATTTTTAAATAAAAAAGGTAGTCCAACAATTTTACCAACAGAAGTAATTCGAAGCACAACAGATGAAAAAGAGTTGCAAATAAGCAATCTGAAAGCATTCTGGAGCCGAAACGAAGCTAAGTCTGCCGAAATGTTGCATCGATTAAGAACTATTGCTATTAATAATGGCAATCTGTTTGAAGAACTTATGGAAACCGTAAAGTATTGCTCTTTAGGACAGATAACTCATACATTGTATGAAGTTGGAGGGCAATATAGAAGAAATATGTAAAAATTAAAACTGCAACTATATCATAAACTTATTCATCATGCATCTGGCAAATTAAAATTTAAAAAAATGAAAAAAATTATAATTCTCTTTAGTTTATTCACAATAAGTCTGGCTGTTTTGTCTCAGGGGAAAAGTGGCGAAAAGGGTAATGGAAAGAATAAAGTAAAAAACGAAAATGTAGATAAAGTAAAAGAAAAAAAAGATAATAAATCAAAAGACGAAAAGAAAATAAATAACGAACAAATATGGGAAGGTACTTATGATAAAAGTGGAGAGGGCCCAAAATTTTCAAAAAACCAACCGGCAAAAGTCAGGCAGGCTTTTCAAAGGGACTATCCCGGTGCTATTAATGTTTATTGGACAAAATACAGAGGAGACTGGACTGCTACTTTTGGAAATGGACTATACCGTTCAACAGCCATTTATCATGCAAATGGGGAAAGACGAGATACAAGAACACCCGTATTAAGAGATAAAATACCCAGAAATATTATTGATGTTATTCTGAAAAGAAGACCTGAGACCAGAATCGACGACGCTATAAAAATCGAAGTGCCAAAAACAATTAAGGATATTTTTAGGATTAAGAACATTATAGAGGGTAAAACTACATATGAATATTATAATGCAGATGGACTTCAGGTTCAGTATGACTATTAATTTAAGGCAAGAGCATTTAAATTATTGAATCTTTTATTGCATTGGTTTCATAAATGATTTATTAAGTAAGATGTTAAATAAAGGATTTTCTCTTCCTTAAGGAGATGTTAACTTATATTAAAGCTTAAATTGCAGATTCAATTTTGGAAATTGAAATGATACCTGTAATGAAAAAAAATTTTTCTCTTAGCTTTCTATTACTCTTATTAAGTTTTGCTGTTAATGCACAGAACATAGATTCTGTAATTAATATCTATGCAACCAAATATGGTCAGGAAAGAGCTTATTTACATTTTGACAAGGCTAGCTATGGTGCAGGAGAAACAATCTGGTTTAAAGCTTATTTACTGGAAGGCATCTCACCAATTTCAACAAGTAAAACTTTGTATATTGATTGGACGGATGATAAAGGAAGTCTGCTTGCTCACACTTCAAGTCCAATTCAGGATGCAGTAACGTTAGGTCAGTTTGAAATTCCGGCAGGCTTCAAAAGCAGTTTTATTCATGTGAAAGCATATACAAAATGGATGCTCAATTTTGATTCTGCTTTTATTTATGAAAAAGACCTGCGTATTATTTCTGAAAAAAAATCATCATTTACAACAACTGCTA
>JAHEMN010000154.1 GCA_024643645.1 Chitinophagaceae bacterium
CAATATGACCAGCTAATTCTAATGTGCCGTACCGCGGTTCGGTTTTTGTTTCTGTCATTACCAATTCTATGATCTTGTTGACAAACATTTTCTGTGCAGTTAAATATTTTTCTTTGTTTTCGCTAAGTGCTTTGACAAGGTAATGCATAAAAACACTTTTATCCGGCACCTCGGTGTCGTTACCCGATGTTATAGCTACCCGGCTGATCTTATTTTTCATCCGGTCTACAACTGAAGCTTTTTCTTCTTCTTTATTACCAAGTTCAAGGCCTCTTGTTTTAAATACCGAACCGGAAAAGCAGGCATCCGTAATTAATAAGGTATGCCTGGCCGGTAGTTTGGCAATCAGTTCCAACATTTCTTTATTCGATAACCAGCTGGCTTCCTCGTATCGCCTGGAATCGGTAAGCATCCAGTATCCTTTTTTTTCCTTTTCCACCCATATGCCATGACCAGCATAAAAGATGATCAGATTGTCTTCGGGCTGAATACGATTGGTCAGCTCCAACATCTGTTGTTTTATATCATTGACGGCAGGATTAAAAAGAGTGACAATGGTGGAATCCGTAAACTGGTAATTATTCTTCAGTATCAGTTTTAATTTGATGGCATCTGCAATTGGATTATCAAGAGAAGGAATTCTATCGTCTGCATAATTCTGTGCGGCCAGGAGCAATGCATAATTTTTTCCCTCTTTTATAGGGGTTGCTGTTGCGTTTACTCCTGCAGTTGTTTTTTCGATATTATAATTTTCTTCCTTTCTGTTCCCAGCTATGTCAGTAGCGATGATCATTACGTTATTAATACTTTCATCTATTTTTATTTCTCCCCAGAAATTTCCATCGGGCAGCACATATGCTTCTTTTCCGTTGATCAATACATTGCGGATACCTGATGCGTCGGATGCAAATCCTTTGATCAGCACTGTCTGTTCAGCTGTTGTAATTTTTACTCCCTGTTGAGAGGATCCTGTTGTCAAACTGATTACCGGTGCTGTTTTATCTGTTGAAACTTCTTTGCTGTAAGTGTTTTCCAGTTTTGCCAATGCCTCGGTAGCCGGTTTATGATCGGGGTTTGCAAGTAAAGCAATCGTATAATTATCCTTTGCTTTTGTATAGTAACCCAAACCTGCATATGCATCACCTATTGCAGTATAAAGTTTCCATTTTTCGACCAGCATATATACTTCTGTTCCTTTTTTTCCTCTTTTGCTAAGCGAATACAGAAGCTTATGAATAGCTTCTTCATATTTTTTTTCGTTGATATCCAGCAAACCGAGTACATAATAATTGGCATTGATATTAGCCTGCACAAATTCTTCCGGTAACTGTTTATAATGATATAAGGCCTCGTCTGTTTTCTTTAATAAGGTATTGATATAAAACATCCAGGAATGCTGTGCATTGGCAAGCGAAGGCAAATATCCCAATGTTCTTACCTGGTATTCCGCTCTGGTATAATCTCCCATTTCGCATAATATAGGTATCAATGCCTGAGCTTTGGAAATAGGATTTGCAAATATTGAATTAGGAGGTGCGTTCTGAATAAACTGTATAGCTCCCAAATAATTTTTCTTCAAAACAAGCAGATTAACTTTCAATACCTGTTGCATCGCTATATAATAATCATACCCACCGGGATTCAACGGACCAAAATTTACTTTGCCGGCTTCTGTCAAAGCATATTCCATCCAAAACAGTTCCCCGTAAGCCGCATTGACTTCATACATTTTTAGTAAAAAACCAAAATAGGCATAATAGGCATTGCATTCCCGCAAGCCATTATAAGGAAGATCAACCCATAAATAAGAACTCTTTATAGTAAATGTCATTACTCTAACCCTGGCCCTATCCATGATCAGGTTGGCCCCGGCAATATCAGACATTTCAGCTCTAGTTAAGGCATAATCATAAATGGCCATTGTGGGATAAAGTTTGATAGAACTTTTAATCAGCGAGTCTGCCCGATTCACTTCTCCCTTTCGCAGTAAAGAATCTGCTTCACGGGCCTGCGCAACCGCTTGTTCATATTCTTTCGGCGCCTGACAGAAAGAAGTAATTAAAAATAAATGAAAAAATAAAAAAGTTACGACCAGTTGCTTAACCATCAAAGTGCACTGTTTATAGAATCTACAAAATTTACCAGAATGGTAATTTACCGCATGCAAGTTATCAGTATTTTTTACTTTATACAATACCTTTATTATGGTATACAATTTCATTGTAATATCAAATTCAGAATAAAGAGTAACTTGATTGAGTATAAAACCAACTAACTGCATGTCCATCTTTTTTATTTCCCATAGTCAGTACCAGGCAATGTTGTTTATATGGATTGCAGTAGCAATACTTATCTTCTTACTGCTGTTAAAAGTAACGGCACCGTATGGACGCCATAGCTCTGCAAAATGGGGGCCGCTTATCTCCAACAATATTGGATGGCTCGTCATGGAACTGCCGGTATTGATCGTACTCTGGTATTTTTTATTGCAGAATGTGAAAGCCATTACAGCACCCGCCTGGGTAATGATCGGTTTGTTTACTTTTCATTACCTGTATCGCAGTCTTGTTTTTCCATTTCGGCTGCACACCAAAGGAAAAAAAATGCCTTTGGTCATTGTTGGTTCGGCTGTACTATTTAATTGTATCAATGGTTTTTCGCTGGGTTATTATTTTATAGCATTTGCTAATTACACCAATGATTGGTTTACCGATTTCCGGTTTATCATTGGCATTGCTCTCTTTTTTACCGGCATGTATATAAACCTCAAAGCAGATAATAAGCTGATACGTTTACGCCAGCCCAACGAAACGGGTTATAAAATACCAACAGGCTGGATGTTTGATACGATCAGTTGCCCGAATTTATGGGGAGAGCTGATCGAGTGGGCCGGCTTCGCCATTTTATGTTGGAACCTTCCTGCCTTTACTTTTTTTATCTGGACGGCGGCTAATCTTATACCAAGAGCCCTGTCGCATCATCGCTGGTATAAAAGTTATTTTGAAAGCTATCCGGAAAAACGAAAAGCCATCATTCCTTATATCCTTTAATAAAAAAGAGAGCTAAAAAAAACAGCCCGTTATTTCGGGCTGTTAAATAAATATGACTGAGTTTATAATTTATGATGTTGAGCTGAATTTAATAACCATCATTGTATGGTAAATTTTTTCATTAGTTTTTTATTTTCTGCATCTGGTACTTCAGCAATCAATACATACTCTCCGGGTTCAAGATCAGCAGAAAAATATGCTTTACTTCCTGCGGGCATATCATTTATACCACCTAAAAAGGTAAAGCCTTCAGGTACAGGTGAGGTCAGTCCTGCAGGATTAACCCAATTCATCCAGCTTTGTAATGCATTCAGATCTGCCCCTTCCGTAGTTTTTACCAGGTTTACATCATGGCCTACAAAGTTTTCATATACTTTCTGATCAATGAAATTTACTTCTACCGTTTGTTTTCCTTTTTTGAAGTTTCCAGTGAGCTCCATTCCGTTTTCATTTGACAGGCTGATGGTAACATCAGGCTTTATTTCCTTCATTTCTTCAGTAGCTGTTTCCGGCACTACAATCAGTTGCTTTACCATACCCATAGAACTATGGAACATGCCATTAGCCATTTTTACATAACATTCAATTACATAATAGCCGGGCTCAATTTTCAAGTCCAGTTCAGCAGTTCTTCCCGGGCCTATCAGACCTGAGCCACCACTGAACACTACTTTGGAAAACCATTCGGGTAAAGTGCCGAACATCTTATTCGCTTCATCGGGCTTGCCGGCAATGATCAGGTCCATCCCTTTTTGAAAGGGTGGCCCCACTTCTTTTGCTGCATCTTCTATTGTTTTTCCTTCCGGATATTTATCCAACAGAAAAAAGTGAGTTTCGGTAGAATTGTTACTATACCTGAATGTATGCCAGCCGGAAGTGATGGTATCGGGTGCCTGAAAGTCCATGTTCTTCGTAACAATCTCTACCACATTCTCTGCTTCGGCAGGTTCTTTTTCGCTGTTATTACATGCTGTGAAAAAAATACTGAACATGAGGATCCAGGAAAAAAGGGGTTGAAATGATTTTGATAAAAAGCTTTGTTTCTCCATCGTTATGTTTTTAGGTTTAAAAAAAGAGGGGCGGAAATCGGTTGCTACCGTTGATGTTAATGCGAAATAGCCTCCTGAAAGATGTTCTAATATACAAAATCTGAAGTATTAAACCAACCGGTCAATTTTTAAGTACGTTTTAGGATAATGATTCAAAAATTCCATTACCATAACTCTCATATATATTTTAATAATAAAAACATTGGAGAATCAAATAGATTTTTGCAACTGTGATTACACATTTTGTGATGTTTTACTGATGTATGCATTATAATAGTATTGAGTAATTAGAAAAATTTACTCTTATGACTCTTAAAGTCCGTTGACTTAAAAGCCACAATAGTTGACCTTACATTAATGAATATTAAAGAAAAGGTTGGTCAACGAATACGACAATTAAGAAAAGAACTAGAGCTATCTCAAGAAGCACTTGCATTAAAAGCAGAGGTAGATAGAACTTATGTGACTGATGTTGAGGCAGGGAGAAGGAATGTGTCTGTAGAAATATTGGAAAGACTTATAAAAGCACTTGAAGTAACTATTGCTGAATTTTTTAATAGTAAAGATTTTAAAAAATGAGGCAAGCATATTATAGTAACTCTTTTAAAAATTTTATTGAAGACGACCCAAAAAGAATATTGGGAGTGTTGAATATCGGCGGTATTCAGTTTGCATCTCAATATAATGATGTAAATATTGCATGGAATATTTCAATTCCCTTTTTCCAACAAACAATTAATTCAATATATAAATTAAACCCAGAGTCTGGAAAGTGGACAATTCTTTTGGAATATGAAATACCAAGATTAGGCGGACGAATTGATGCGGTAATAATTGCGGAGGATATAATTTTTGTTTTAGAATATAAGACAGATAGTGATAAATATTTACTTGGAGATCAAAGACAAGCAGAAGATTATGCCTTAGATCTTTTTGATTTTCATTTAGAAAGTCGCAATAAATTAATTATTCCTATTTTAATAGCTCCAAAAGCTAAGGAAAAGATTAAACCTTTATCTCCTTATTCATTTAATAATGTTAAAGAGTGTCTCACTTCAAATAATGAAAATTTAAGTGAAATAATTAATGACTGTTTTAATTTTTATCACAATCCCAACAATCAAACTATAGATCCTTTGAATTGGGAACAAAGTGAATATCATCCAACTCCAACAATAATCCAAGCAGCAAAGTCATTATTTGCTGGAAACAAAGTAGAAGCAATTACTAAAACCGAGGCAGAGTCTAAGAATATTTTTATTGTTACAAACTATATTATTGATGTAATAAAAGATGCCGAGCAAAATAAAAGGAAAGTTGTTTGCTTTGTAACTGGTGTTCCCGGTGCTGGTAAAACATTAGTCGGTTTAAATATTGTTCATGAAAAAGAAGCATTTGGTGGAAATGAAAATGACACTGCTTATTTTTCTGGAAATGGGCCTTTAATAAGAGTATTAAAAGAAGCTTTGATAAGAGATCATTATGAATCTCAAAAAATTAAATATAAAAAACGTGAAATTATAGAAAGACCAACCAAGGCATCTTCTGAACATAGTGTTAAATCAAAAATTCAAGATCTCCACCAATTTATCAAATCAGGTTTAAGATCAAAATCAAAACCTAACGAAAGAATAGTTGTGTTTGATGAGGCTCAAAGATGTTGGGATGCTGATCATTTTTATAATAAATCCGTTAGAAATAAAAATCGAGAAACTAATCCATTTGATATTGAAAGAAGACCAGAGGCTGAAATTTTATTTGAAATAATGGATCGTCATGATTGGGCTGTAATTGTTGCATTAGTTGGTAGTGGTCAAGAAATCAATACCGGTGAAGCTGGAATTGCTGAATGGGGTAGAGTTATTAATTCAAAATATAATAATTGGCAAGTTCATATTTCTCCTCAATTATATTTTGGCGATGACACCACTGCTGGAATTAAACTTTTCCAAGAAAAGCCAACTAATATCTTAATTAACACTAAAAAGGAATTACACCTTTCTGTAAGTCAAAGGTCATTTAGAGCAACTCATTTAAATACTTGGGTTAATGCTGTTATTGACAACAGACCAGACACTGCTCAATTAGAAGCTAAGGAAATAATTACAAAATATCCACTCATTATTACGAGAAATTTAGAAACCGCAAAAATATGGCTTCGTGGAAGAATGCTAGGTAATAAAAGAATTGGCTTAACCGCAAGCTCTGGGGGACTTCGGTTAAAATCTAATGGAATTAATGTTAAAGAAGCATTAGATGAAGCTTATTGGTTTTTAAACGACGAAACAGATGTAAGATCTTCTTATTATTTAGAAATGGTCGCAACAGAATTTGCAATACAAGGATTGGAGTTAGATTGGGTTGGAATATGTTGGGATTGTGATTTAAAAAGAGATTCTAATAATTGGGAGTTTAAAAATTTTTCTGGAACAACATGGAAAAATGTACACAAAAAAGAAGATCAACAATACCTTTTAAATACTTACCGTGTTTTATTAACTAGAGCTAGAGAAGGTTTAATTATTTGGGTTCCTGAAGGAGATAAAACAGACAAAACTAGATTACCTCAATTTTATGATCCAATATTTAATTATTTAGTTTCATGCGGAATGACTGAAATCTAAATATTATAATAAAGCCTTTTTGATTTCATTATTTATTAAATAAAAATGACTAAATATATATTTGCTTTTAAGGCACTTTTCACAAAAAAAGCAGCAGCTTTCGCTGCTGCTTACTCGTTCAGCACTAACAATTAAACAGTGGCTTCTGCTTTTTCAGCTTTTTTCTTATTCATAAATGTTTCCATCAGATCGGGTACTTTTTCAA
>JAHEMN010000028.1:0-24785 GCA_024643645.1 Chitinophagaceae bacterium
ACGAATTTAAATTATTAAATAGTTATCCTTCAGCAGAAAAAGCGTTAGGTCATATAATTGAACATAAACCCCGAATAGTAATTGTTGATATTAAGTTGCCCGGGAAAAATGGAATAGAATTTATTGGGGAAATGCAAAAGCTGGCACCTGAAGTTTTATGTATTGTTTGTACATTTTATGATGATGATGAGCATGTTTTTGATGCATTGAAAAGTGGGGCTTGTGGGTACTTATTAAAAGATTCAATGCCAAAGTATATTCTTGCCTCACTTAAAGAGTTGCACGATGGCGGAGCGCCTATGAGTCGTTATATTGCCCGAAAAGTTATTAATACCTTTCAAAAAGAAGAGCAAAAGAAACTTGAAGTACTTTCAGAAAGGGAGAATGAAATTTTACACTTGATTTCAACGGGACTTATTGTCAAAGAGATTTCAGCGAAACTTTTTCTTAGTACGCATACCGTTACCAAGCATTTAAAAAATATATATAGCAAATTGCATGTGAACAACAGGATTGAAGCCATCAATAAATTCAAAAACGAATCTAACAATTAAAAAGCTGCCAATTATGGCAGCTTTTCTTTTAGGAGGAATTTTTTTTAAAAGCGATCAGCTACTCTGTTCCAGTTTACAACATTCCAGAAAGCAGCTAAATAGTCTGCTCTTTTATTCTGATACTTCAAATAATAGGCATGCTCCCATACATCACATCCTAAAATAGGAGTTCCTTTTACTTCAGCAATATCCATCAATGGATTATCCTGATTGGGGGTAGAACAAATTTCTAATTCACCATCTTTTTTTATAAGCCAGGCCCAGCCGCTGCCAAATCTTGTCATACCGGCTGCAGCAAATTTTTCTTTAAAAATATCAAAAGAACCAAAGGCCTTGTTAATTGCATCAGCTAATTTTCCGGAAGGAGATCCTCCGGCATTTGGAGCAAGGCTTTCCCAGAAAAAAGTATGATTCCAGTGTCCGCCACCGTTATTTCGTACGGCAGGGGATATCTTCCCTGCAGCGGCAACAAGATCTTCAATAGTTTTATTTTCATTTTCAGTGCCTGCAATAGCTTTATTTAAATTATCAACATAAGCCTGGTGGTGCTTACCATGATGTATTTGCATGGTTAAAGTATCAATATGTGGTTCCAATGCATCATGTGCATATGGAAGAGGTGCTAATGTAAATGCCATAATAGTTAATTTTTAAGATTAATAATGATCAATGTCTGATTATATAACAAAATTGTCTTCTATCTGTTGTCAGTAATATAAGATAAGTTATATTTCTTACTTATCTCGCAAAGTTATTTTTTAAACGATTCAACTTTTTACCTTTTAAGGAAAAAGTTTCAACGATTCCTTTTGTTTCGAGATCGAGGCGGATTGAAATAGTGTACCAGGGGATAGATCTTTTAAAATCAGGTTTTTTGAGGAGAATTATTTTTTTAACATCAGTGCTGAGTTCTGTAAACGTTTTACCATTACTACCTTTTAAACTTTGAAGAATAGCCTGTTTGAAAGCGATATAAATATTTTTATCGATCTTTCTCTCTATACCTGAAACCGGATGAGTAAGAATTATTTTTTTTTCTTCAACTGTCTTTTTCATATTATCGTTTCCCTTTAAAAAAATCTTTCATCAATTTTGCACAATCATCTTTTAATACACCACGGATAAGTTCTGTTTTTGGATGAAAAGGCCAATTAGTTCCAGCCGTTTTTTTGTAACCGTTTTTTTCGTCATCTGCACCATAAACGATCTTTCCGATCTTGCTCCAATATATGGCCCCGGCACACATAAAGCATGGCTCTACAGTAATATAAAGTGTTGCTTCTGGCAAGTATTTACTGCCAAGTGAGTTGAATGCAGAAGTTAATGCGATCATTTCTGCATGTGCCGTTGGATCTTTCAATCGTTCTGTCATATTATGCCCTCGGGCTATAATTTTTTCATTGAGAACAACAATTGCACCAATGGGAATCTCATCATCTTCAAAGGCTTTTTTTGCTTCTTTAAGAGCCTGCATCATAAAGTATTCATCAGTCATTTGGCGGAAAGATTTACTTAACTTGTTATAAAATTAGAATTAATGGCAGACATTTCCAGCTTGGAAGATTTAAGAAGTTATTTTAACAATGGGCATACTCATTCTTATACTTTTCGAAAAGAACAACTTAAAAAGTTGAAATCTTCAATATTGAAGTATGAAAAGGATTTGTATGATGCCTTATATACAGATCTGAAAAAAAGTCCGGAGGAAGTTTGGGTTACAGAGATAGGAATGGTTATAACAGAGTTGAATGTTGCCGTTAAGAAACTCAGGAAATGGATAAAGCCTAAAGCGGTCAGTACAAATTTGTTGAACTTACCCTCTGGTAGCAAAGTAATAGCAGAGCCTTTAGGTGTTGTACTCATTATTGCACCATGGAATTATCCTTTTCAATTATTATTCAATCCATTAGTAGGCGCCATAGCTGCTGGTAATTGTATTGTTTTAAAGCCAAGTGAATTGACACCAGCTACGGATCTGGTAATGAAAAAGATCATTGAAGAAGTATTCCCTAAAGAATATATTTTATATATGCAGGGTGATGGTGCTGTAGTGATACCTGAAATGATGAATAATTTCACTTTTGATCATGTTTTCTTTACAGGAAGTACAGGAGTAGGGAAAATTATCTATAGAATGGCAGCTGACCGGCTGGTACCTGTTACGTTGGAGTTGGGAGGTAAAAGCCCCTGTGTAGTGGAAGCTGATGCAAATATTAAAATAGCTGCCAGGAGAATTATATTGACAAAATTTTCGAATGCTGGTCAAATGTGTGTAGCGCCTGATTATTTGCTGGTGCATGATTCAATAAAGGATAAATTGATTAGTCAGATGAAAGAAGTAATTAGTCAGTTTTTTTCTGACAAACCTGAAGAGAGCTACAATTACGGTAAAATAATAAATGAAAAACAATTTGACCGGATCTGTAACTATTTGCATGAAGGTACAATCGAATTCGGGGGAAGAACTATAAGAGAAAATTTATTTATTGAACCAACACTCCTTACAAATGTTCCGATTGATAGTAATGTTATGGCAGATGAAATATTCGGTCCTGTATTTCCGATTATTTCATACTCATCCAATGATGATGCAATGAAGATAATCAGGCAGTGTCCCAATCCATTATCGTTTTATATTTATACATCCAGCAGTAAAAGTGAAAATGAATGGCTACGGGCAGTACCGGCAGGTGGATGTTGTGTAAATAATTCAAGCTGGCATTTGACCAATCATAATCTGCCATTTGGTGGCCGGGGGTTTAGTGGCATTGGTAATTATCATGGCCATTATTCATTTGAAACATTCAGTCATAAAAAAGCAGTGATGAAAACTCCTACCTGGTTTGATCCGAATATCAAATACCCGCCATTTAAAGGTAAATTGAATTTGTTTAAAAAGGTGATCAGATGAAAAAACAAAAACGGTTAATAATTGTTTTGTTATTAATTGTAACATCATTCGCAGTTTATGTACAAATTGTAAATCGAAATTCAAAACAAATGACCTACCGGCAAAAAATATTGAAAGCTGTTTATCCTGTCTTAATGTGGTTTTCTAATCTAAGAAGTAAAGATGGTAATATGCATGCTGATCATAAACCACCAAATGTTTCTTTTTATACCTTACAAGGGGAATTAAATAATGGGAAAACCCTTGATTTTGCAGCATTGAAAGGAAAGAAAGTAATGGTCGTCAATACTGCCAGCGATTGCGGATTCACTAATCAATTTGCAGAGCTGCAGGAGTTGGCAGAAAAATTCAAAGATGAATTGGTGGTTATCGGTTTTCCGGCAAATGATTTTAAAGAACAGGAGAAGAAGTCAGATGCAGATATCGCTGAATTTTGTAAAGTAAATTATGGCGTTACTTTTCCATTGATAAAAAAGAGCTCTGTTATAAAAACACCGGCACAACATCCGGTTTTTCAGTGGCTTACTGATCCTGAAAAAAATGGATGGAACAGTAAACCACCTTCCTGGAACTTTTCGAAATACATAATAAATGAGGAAGGTGTTCTTACAAATTATTTCGGGCCCACAACTTCGCCGATAGGTAAAGAAATTGTGAATGTAATTAAAGATTAAAACATGTTCACTAAAGCAGATATCGAGAATTATTTTAATGCAGAAAAGCAGGAGAGTTTATTGTTTGTAATGATCGGAATAGGTGCAGTTGTTACAGCGATCTTTTTTTATTTTTTTCTAAGAGTTGCATTTTATAGGGGTGCAGCAATTCCTTTGATATTAGTGGGTTTGTTATTAAGTGTTGTAGGGTATACGGTTTATAAAAGAAGTGATAGTGACCGTATCCGAAATGTATATGCTTATGATATGAACCCTTCAGAGCTGAAAGAAAAAGAACTTCCACGAATGAAAACGGTGATGAAGAATTTTGTGATCTATCGTTATACAGAAATCCTTCTTTTATTAGGCGGAGTCGTACTTTTTATTTATTTTTTGAAGGATGATAAAAATTATTTCTGGAAAGGCGTTGGCCTGGGATTGATCATTATGGCTTTTCTTGCATTAGTTGCTGATTACTTTGCAGAAAAAAGGGGAAGAATTTATACAAAGGGAATTGAATCATTCACCTCTAAATCCTGATTTTATGGTATACAATGATATTATTGGTACGTTAGGAGTAGGATTAATCTTGATCGCCTATTTTTTGGGAACTGAAAAGCTTATAAAAAATGACGGTAAGCTTTTTTATGTGATGAATATTATCGGCGCTACATTAGCCTGCTACGCCTCTTTGCTTATAGAATATTGGCCTTTTGTAATTCTGGAAGGTACCTGGGTATTGGTTTCTATGTATGGTTTAATGAGGGCTATGCGAATTAAATTGACTTGAAATTATACAGGACATTTTTGATGATAATCGATCAGTTCGATCGGTGATTTCTCGAATTCGTAACCATTGTATGTTTTATAGATATCATCAAACACTTCATTGATCTCTTCTTCACTTTTTAATGTAACCAGTTTATTGCGAAACTCTTTTATGTTGGGCAATCCTTTTAAATAATTTGCATAATGTCTTCTCATCTCATTTATTCCTACAACAGGATTTTTCCATTCAATTGATTTGCGTAAGTGTTTACGGCAAACTACTAATCGATCTTCAATACCCGGAGGTGCTAAATGTTCTCCTGTTTTAATAAAATGTTTGATCTCATTGAAGATCCAGGGGTAACCTATAGCAGCACGGCCTATCATTATACCATCCACACCATACCTGTTTTTATATTCAACTGCTTTTTCAGGCGAATCAATATCTCCGTTTCCAAATATCGGAATGTGTATTCTCGGATTGTTTTTTACTTTCCCGATCAACGACCAGTCAGCTTCACCTTTATACATCTGGCAACGGGTACGACCATGTATGGCCAATGCTTTAATGCCAACATCCTGTAATCGTTCTGCTACTTCTTCAATATTTCTTGTTTTATCATCCCAACCTAATCTTGTTTTAACAGTAACAGGCAATGAAGTTGATTTTACAACAGCATCCGTTAAGCGAACCATCAAGTCAACATCTTTTAACACGCCGGCTCCGGCACCTTTCAATGCTACTTTTTTTACCGGACAGCCAAAATTGATATCTAACAGATCCGGGTTTGTAACCTCTACTATTTTAGCAGCAAGGGCAAGGCTATCTTCATCACCTCCAAAAATCTGAATACCTACAGGCCTTTCATAATCGAAAATGTCAAGTTTTTTACGGCTTTTGATGGCATCCCTTATCAATCCTTCGCTGGAAATAAACTCGGTATACATCAGGTCAGCTCCGTTATCCTTGCAAACGGCACGGAAAGGAGGGTCACTCACATCTTCCATTGGTGCCAGAAGCAACGGGAAGTCAGGAAGTTGTATGTTGTCAATTCGTACCATTCAAAATTCAATTACCTATTTTTGTCAGCCAACAGCAGATAAATCATCCCATCTTTGATGGGTTTTAATTAATAATATAGCCTGCAAATTTACATTTTAATCGGCAAAGTTTATGTACGATAGTCAATCAAAAGGTATTTCATATATAGCTGGTTTTTTTATGCTGATAGCTTTTGCTATCGCAAGTACCATTCTGGCTGGATTGTTAAGTATTCCAATCTGGACAAGTATGACAGGCCAAAGCTTTACTGAAATAGAAAAAGGGATGAGTAATCCGGCAAATAGCACTGCCATAAAAGTGATTCAAATGATTACTGCAGTAGTCGGCTTTCTCTTACCTGCTTTATTAACAGCTCAATTGATGAACAGGCAGCCACTGAAACTTTTAGGCTATCATGGAAAAATAATTTGGAAAGAAGTGGGTATTGTACTTGCAATAGTTTTAGCTGCTTTATTTGTATCATCAGCATTGTCATATTTTAATCAGAACATTCCGATAGATGCTTCCTGGAAAATAAAGTTTGATAAAATGGAAGCTGATTATAATAAACAGGCAGAAGCTATTTTAAGCCTGAATAGTTTTATGGATTATATATTGTCACTTTTAATAATGGCATTTTTGCCTGCGCTGTGCGAGGAAACATTATTCAGGGGAGGATTGCAGAATTTCTTATCAAGGGCAACTAAAAATCATTGGTTTGCGATCATCGTTGTAAGTCTTATTTTCAGTTTTGCACATCTTTCTTATTATGGATTTTTGTCAAGGGTGTTTTTAGGTATTATGCTTGGCTTGCTTTATTATTATTCCGGGAAATTATGGTTAAGTATACTGGCACATTTTTTAAATAATGCATTGGCAATTACAGTTGTCTATATATATAAGTTTCAGGGTAAAACGATCAGCGAAGCGTTGAATGATACTAGTGATGCTACCTGGGTTGGAATATTTGCTTTACCTGTATTGATCGCTTTATTTATTTTCTTTAAGAAAAATACAATTAAACCCCCGGAAGAAATACCACCTGCAGATAAAAATGAAGATCTGAGAAATACACCATTTTATTAATGAATTAATCAGAATATGGCATTCAACATCCAGACATTTCGCACCAGGGCATTAACTGCTGCTATTTTCGTGGTTGTGATGCTGACAGGGTTGCTTTGGAATAATTGGAGCTTTCTTATTTTATTTTCCATTATTCATTTTGGTTGTTGGTGGGAATATTTGAAACTGATAGAAAAGATCCATTCAATAAAGTTTCATCCTTACATTAAAATGGGTTTAATGGTAATGGGATATGGAATGATGTTATGGTTTTGTAATAATTCTTTTCAAGTAAGTGGTTATGGTTTTAAAGAAAATATTTCATTACCTGTATCGGCAGCCGGGTTTGCATTATTATTGACCGGTATTTTTCAGAAAAATTCTTTCACTATTAAATCATTTGGTTTTGCAGTTCTCGGTTTGATCTATATTTCTTTATGCTGGGGCTTTATGCTGGACATATATGGTGAAATAATAGTTGTGGAGAACAATAATACTTACACTTTTGAAAGCTGGATCTTACCTATTGCCATAATAATAAGTATATGGATAAATGATACAATGGCCTATATGGTTGGTTCATTTATCGGAAAAACTCCTCTTTCAAAAATTTCACCTAAAAAAACCTGGGAAGGAACTTTGGGTGGAATAATATTGGCAATAATTGTAGTTGGGTTCTTATTTGCTTCTATTAATTCATATGCTAAAGCAAATATTATAATTGTTGGATTCTGGTTTTTTATAGCAGCTATAGCAGCAATTACAGGAACAATTGGTGATCTGTTAGAGTCAAAGATCAAGCGGTTGGCGGGAGTAAAAGACAGCGGGGCAATTATGCCGGGTCATGGTGGTTTTTTAGACAGGTTTGATTCATTATTATTAGCAATACCTTTTATTTGGATTTTTTTGCAACTGATCATGCTTTAGTGATATTTGAATTGATAGTTTAAATTTGATATTATGCGGGTTATTTTATTTTTCATATTAATATCTGTTTCAATTTCAACATTTGCACAAGATAAAAGCAAAGAAAATCCCTGGGTTGCCAGTTTGACCGGCGCTATATTACCCTTGCCTGAATTCAATGTTGGCATTCAGCCGGGTATAATGTATAAATTCAACGATCGCATCTCCTTATTGACAGAAATAACGTTACGGGTTGGGAATAAAGCAGATGCAGATTCAGAAGCTGTAGATAAAAAATATCTTCGAATACAGCCTGAACTGAGATATAATTTAAGAAGTAAAAAACGTATAAGAAACGATTACCTGGGTTTTCGATTTTCTTATGCTTCAAGAAGTTTTTCGGATGTTAATGGGGGATTCTATGCTACTCAAAATCCTGGCGATGAGGGTTTTTTCTATGACAGAGCAAAAATTAACAGCCCTGTTGTTACTTCATCCATACAATATGGAACAATACTTTCCAGCAGTAAAAGATTTTCTATAGATGTTTTTATTGGATTGGGACTAAGGTTTGTTAATACAGAATATACAGATGTATCAAATCCGATTAGGGGTACAAGAACGAGATCTGTTGATGGTCCGACATTTTATGCATCTTATTCATATAATGGTAGTCTGATATGGTTTCATGTAAATGGAGGCCTGCGTCTTTTTTGGAATATCAGATAAGCAAAACTATATATATGATGTTTACCTATTTTTGATACTTAAACAAGTTGAATGACATTACATAAAGAAGGACATAAAACGATTGCATTAAGTACGATCTTGTTTGGCATTATCAATGTCTTATCATTTTATTTTTTGAGTTCTACTCTGCCTATTGTTAGTTTATTGGTGTTTATTATAACATTTGGTTTATTACTTTTTCTAATTTCTTTTTTCAGAGTTCCGAACCGGCAATTAACTGTAAACGAGAATGCTATTGTCGCACCTGCTGATGGTAAAGTAGTGGTGATTGAAGAGGTTCTGGCTGATGAATATTTTACTGATCGTCGTATACAGGTATCTATTTTTATGAGCCCGTTAAATGTGCATGTAAATCGAAATCCGGTAGGTGGCGAGGTGGTTTATAGCCAATATCATAAGGGAAAATATCTTGTAGCATGGCATCCAAAGTCATCTACAGAGAATGAAAGGCATTCCGTTGTTTATTTAAAAGAGGGTAAAGAGATCCTGGTAAAACAAATAGCCGGGGCATTAGCCAAGCGTATTTGTAATTATCTGCAAGCCGGTCAGGCAGTTAATCAATCAGAAGAAATGGGTTTTATTAAATTCGGCTCAAGGGTTGATCTGCTATTACCATTAAATGCAAAGATTCTTGTTAAGATCGGTGATAAGCCACAAGGTGGCGTTACAACAATTGCTACCTGGTAATTCAATTTTTTTCAGCTAGAATATTCCTTGTAATTCTTTCAAAGAATAAACGGTATGTGTTGGCAATTTCCCGTTGATCGTTTCTGGATTTTTTGAAATATGATTGACATGAATCTGATCAATACCCGCATTAATAGCTCCAAGTATATCTACTTCTAATGTATCTCCTATCATAATACTTTCTTCCGGAGTAGCGCCGGTCTTTTGAAAAGCAAAATCGAATATCTCTTTATTGGGTTTCAGGCTATTACTTCCTTCGGATGTTACAACTGCTTTAAAGTATTCAGTTAGACCAGAATACTTAAGTTTGCTATGTTGTGTTTTCTCAAAACCATTAGTGATCAGGTGTAATTCATATTTTTTGTCTGTCAGATAATTCAGGATTTCAATGGTATAAGGAAATAATATGGTTCGGGTGGGAAGCATTTCAAGAAAACGGTCGCCCATATTTTTGGCAAGTTTTTCATCTGCTATTTTGAAATCCAATAAGGAAAGCCACATTCTTTTTATTCTTAATTCCTCCTGCTTTATAAACCCTTTTCTATATCGTTCCCATAGCTTTTCATTGTGTACTAAATAGTTCTTGTGAAATAGATCAAAATCATGAACTCCGATTTGTTCCAGGTTCAATTCATTATATAATTCAACTAATGTTGCTCGGCTATTAGCTTCAAAATCCCAAATGGTATGATCAAGATCAAAAAAGAGATGTTTGTACTTCATCATTGCAAAATACGAACAATGATGCTTCTTGCCTACGCATTATGAGGGAACTTCTGAAAAACCGGTAAAAAGTTCGTACTTCGTTTAATTAACTTTATATATATGAATATTATAATCACAGGTTCATCGAAAGGTATTGGTAAGGCAATAGCAGAAATATTTGCTTCTAATGGGCATGATCTTTTTTTATGTTCTCGTGGGGAAGTGAATTTATATAAAACAGTTGAAGATTTGTCTAACCGGTTTCCTGATAGTAAGATAAAAGCAAAACCGGTTGATATGAGTAATAAGGAAGAGGTAATTGCTTTTGCTGATTGGTGCATGGCTGTTGCTGTTCCGGATATTGTTATTAATAATGCAGGTATATTTCAGCCGGGTAATGTTCATGATGAGCCGGAAGGGAGTCTGGAAGATCATATTAATTCAAATCTTTATAGTGCCTATAATCTTACAAGAGCTGTTATTCCAAAAATGATGGAAAGAAAAACGGGACATATTTTTAATATATGTTCTATCGCCGGATTAAAAGCCTATACAAATGGTGGTGCATATAGTATCAGTAAGTTTGCTATGAATGGATTTAGCCAGAATCTGAGAGAAGAAATGAAGCCATATGGTATAAAAGTTACCACCGTTCATCCAGGTGCAGTATTGACAGACTCATGGGGGGATTATGACAACTCCACCAAAAGAATAATGGAAGCATCAGATATTGCTAAAATGGTTTATGCGGCGACTCAGGTTTCATTACAGGCATGTGTGGAGGAAATCATTATTCGTCCACAGTTAGGGGATCTTTAATGCACCACTAAAAACTATTTTGCTCCTTTAGTATATTTTTCCCTGTTTCTGATCATTCGCATTATTAAATTAGCTCATCCTTACATGCGAAAAATAGTTTTAATAACAGGACTTTTATTGTTCTCCATACTAATGGAAGCACAAGTTGTCTTCTATACGGCAATAACACAACAGCCAATTATTGAAGGAGCCTCTTTTCAGGTACAGTTTATTATCGAAGATGCAGATCTGACTGATGATTTTAAAGCCCCTTCGTTTGAAAATTTTCGGGTTGTATCTGGTCCCAATATTTATACAGGATCGATGCCTTCATTTAACGGACAAAAAAGAATCAGGAATATCATTTATACGCTGGAAGCAAAAAGGCCGGGAAATTATATTATTAAGGCAGCCTCAATTACTGCCAATGGCAAAACTATTTATAGTAATAAAGTAACACTCACAGTAATTTCTGAAAAACAAGCTATCAGGTATTCCAGCCAGGAAAAAAAGTTCTCCAGTTCAAATTATTTTTTGCGACTTGGTGAAGATCCTTATGAAAAGATCAGAAATAATCTTTTTTTAAAAGTTCAGGTAGATAAGAAGTCCTGTTTCCCGGGAGAACCTGTAGTAGCTACTTTTAAACTGTACTCTTCTCTTGAATCCAAATCTGATATTATTAAAAACCCGGGTTTTTATGGTTTTACTGTATTTGATATGATAAACTTATCAGATAAGGAAGTGGTAGCAGAAAAAATAAATGGAAAGTTATTCGATGTACATACGATTCGTAAAGTGCAGTTATATCCTTTACAAGCTGGCAGTTTTACCATTGATCCGATGGAAGTAAAAAATAAAGTTGAATTTTCACGGAGTGTGGTTTACAAAAAAACGGAACAGGAAATTGCTGAAGGCATGTTTGGAAACGATGATGAGCCTGAAAAATCAGATGCAGTTTATTTTGAATCAGAGATCAGTACAGAGCCTGTCGCCATAAATGTAAAACCACTTCCGGAGAATAGTAATCCGATAGATTTTAACGGAGCTGTTGGAAGATTTATAGTTTCAGCTTCATTAGTTAAAAATATATTGGCAAAGAATGAAGAAGGAATACTTGAAATTACAATTAATGGTACTGGTAACTTCATTCAGCTAACAGCACCAACTGTTAATTGGCCATCAGGCATCGATTTTTTTGAACCTTCTATTAGTGACTTCCTCAATAAGAGATCAATTCCCTTATCCGGTAGCCGAATTTTTCATTATCCATTTGTTAGTACAAAAGAAGGTGAAGTTGAAATTCCTGCTGTGTTTTTCAATTTTTATGATACTGATAGTAATAAGTACAGGTCGTTATCAACTTCTCCAATAAAGCTCACAGTTACAAAAGAGAAGATGATCACTCCATTAAAAGTTAAAAAGAAAACTTCCATTAATGCTATTAATAGATCTTCGAGCAGAATAGCCGGATTGATCGTTATCGGAGTTGTTTTGATCGTTTTAATTTATTGGTTAAGGCGTGGTAAGGAAACGACCCCTGAAATTGTCAAAGAAACAGAAGATGCTCCGGATCCGGATGATATTTTAAGGTCTGCAACTGAATCAATAGACGCTTCAGCAAATGAATTTTATCATCAATTGTATCAATCCCTTTGGAAATTTATGGCTGAAAAATTAAAGCTTGATAGTAGTTTAGTCAATAAATCACAGTTAATTAATCAAGCACAGCAAAAAGGTATTCCTGAAGATATTACTGATAAGCTTGAAAGGATATTTTCTGAATGTGAAGCAGGACAATTCACCAATGCCTCTTTGGAAGAAGAGAGGCAGAGTCTTTTAATGATAGCAAAAGAAATTATAACGACGAGTGAAAAATATTTACTCTGAGTATTTATAGCCTACTCCCCTTACAGAATGAAAATACTTCGGATTGCGGCTGTCAGTTTCAAAATACTTTCTGAAGTTGAGAATAAAATTGTCAATTGTACGGGTAGTAGGATAAACATTATATCCCCAAACTGATTGCAGGATCTTTTCCCTTGGAACAACTTCATTTTTGTTTTCAATCAGCAATTTCAACAACATTGTTTCTTTCTTACTGAGTTGAATTTTTTCTCCATTGCTTTTTACTGCTTCCTGTGCTTTAAAATCAATTGTATTTCCGCCAAATGAATAAGTGTTGCCAATGTTAGATTTATCAAGCAGTTTTTTATTTTTATTAATAAGCTTATTTACTCGCAATAAAAGCTCTTCCAGGTTAAATGGTTTGGTCAGATAATCATCAGCTCCTTTCTTTAATCCGAGTACCCGGTCGGCACTGCTGTTTTTGGCACTCAAGATTAATATGGGTACTTCATTATTACTGATGCGGACCGTTTCAGTAACAGTAATGCCATCCATTTCCGGCAACATCACATCCATAATGATCAGATCAAAATATTCGCCTTGTACTGCTTTTAAAGCAGCGGCACCATCCATTGCAGAAGTAACTTCATAACCTTCCAGCTCCAGATTTAGTTTTAAAGCTTCGTGTAGGTTCTCCTCGTCTTCTACAAGCAGGATGGATGTTTTTTTCTCAGCACTCATAATTTAAAAGTAACTACAAAATTACTGCCATGTGGTTCATTATTTGTCACCATAATGTCTCCATTATGATCCCTTGCTATCTTACGGCATAGGTAAAGTCCTAAACCGGTTCCTTTGGTTTTCCGGGTTGTCTCACTTCCAATTCGGTAGAATTTAGAGAAGATCTTATCTTTTTCAGAATCTGGTATTCCAGCCCCTTCATCTTTTATTTGTAATACTACTTCTGATATTGTCTTTTCTAAAATAATAACGATCGGTAATTCTTTAGGCGAGTATTTGCAGGCATTTTCCAAAAGATTATTGATCAGCATTTGTAATAGTAGTGCATCTCCTTTTATATCTGCATCATCTTCTATTTCCTGATTAAATACCCTGTCGGGGTATCGGTTTTTAAATTGTTGAATACAGTCTTTTAATAAAGCAGTCAGTTCCAGTTCTTCTTTTGCTGATTTAAAATTATTGCTTTCTAATTGTGCTGCTACTAATATATTATTCGTTAAAAAATCCAGGCGGGATGTTTCGTCAAGAGTTGTTCTTATAAGTTTTTGTTTTTTCTCATCATCCAGATTATACTTCTGCATTGTTTCAAGATTCAATCTTGCAACAGAAATTGGTGTTTTTAATTCATGTGTCACTGCCATCATGAAATTTTGCTGTTGAAGTTGTAGTCTTAATTGCCGGCTGATTGATCGGTATACAAACACAGCTCCGATAAGAATAAGTATTAGAAATGTGATCCCTTCCGCTATATATTTACCGGTATTTTTTTTAACTTCTTTATCTATGGTATAAATCTTATCTCCAATTTGTGAAACAGAAAGAGTGTCTTTTTGAGTATTTACAGAATCATATTGTAGTTGTGCAATTCTGCTGTTTTGCTTTTCTAATGAAATAAACCACCATGCCAATGCTGCTATAATATAGATGAGTAACATCCAATAAATAACAGTTGTTCTACGTATACTTTTGCTATTAGCTTCCTGCATGATGCAAAGATGCAATTATTGTTTCTTTTCAATACGTAAACCCACATTCAACACATTTTTTAGTGGATTTTCCCGCATGATCTGTTCAATAGTGAAGGTATAGACGCCGGCTTTTCTAAAACGAAAATCCTGGTTTGCTGGTGTAAGTGCTATTCTATGTTCATAAATATCATCCATTCCGCTGGCCAACCATCCTTTTTCATTTGTTGCAAGAGGAAGGTCATACCGGGCTTTTTGAGTGCTATCTTGACCTGGTTGTTTTGTTATCAGATTGACATAAAGATTATTGTAATTGTATTTATCGTTATGCCGGATTATAAAATAAAGCTGATAGGCTGATGAAGTGTCATTAATTGAAAATGTAAAGGAAGGTTTAAAAGTATTTTCCCAACTATGATTGGGTATGGTAACAGCTTTTTCATAAAGATCTATTGAATTACATGAGGTCATGTTTATCAATGATCCAAAAAGGGCAAAGCAAACGATAGAAATATTGGTAATTCTTTTCAAAAAGATTGTTTTTGCAAATGTAACGCTAAGGAATAAAAAGGTGAATAAACAAAAAATTATAATGCATTTAATACTTGTTCTTTGGCTTTTTCCAATTCATCTTTCATCATTACAACACATTTCTGAATAGTTGAGTCATATGCCTTGGATCCGGTAGTATTGATCTCACGGCCTATTTCCTGTAAAATAAATGAAAGCTTTTTGCCTTTGGATTCTTCATTTTCAGCCAAAAGTGTTTTAAAGTATTCGCAATGATTTTTTAATCGTACCTGTTCTTCGGTAATGTCTATTTTTTCAATATAATAGATAAGTTCTTGTTCCAGCCGGTTACCATCATAATTTTCTTTACCTACATTCTCTTCCAGCAAACGGGTTATACCTTCACGGATCTTTTGTTGACGGAGCGGTTCAAGCTTTATTACTTCTGCTTGTTGTATTTCAATATTATTGATGCGGGATAACAGGTCTTTTTCCATCATTGCCCCTTCGTTTAACCGGTGATTGTTCAGGGCATTGATAGCAGCGTCTAATACATTTTTAAAATCTCCCCATTCCTGATCTGATAATGTTTCGCTGCTGGGGGTAATCACTTCCGGAAGCTTTACCAGTGTGCTTAAAATATGAGAAGGGTCCAGGTTTAAAGCACTTGATAGTTCTGCCAGTGGTTTATAATATGCTTTTGCAAGATCTGTGTTAATAGTTACTGGTTTTGCATTGCCTGTATCTTTAAGGCTGATCATACACTCTACACTACCGCGGTTAAGCTTACCTGCCAAAATTTTCCGGATATCAAACTCAAAGGGTTTTAAAATAGAAGGTAATCTAAGTTGCAGTTCAAATTGTTTTCCGTTAAGTGATTTTATATCTACAAGAAAAGTTTTATCTCCTACATTTTTTTCAGCTCTTCCAAATCCGGTCATTGATTTCAGCATGTACTATTTTTTTGATTTAAGTAAAGGTATCTTAATTAATCAATTTCAAATCTTATACACTTCAGGCATTTGACTAAAATAAAATTTGTAATACTTCTTAGTTAAAGCTCTAAACGAAAATTAAATCTCATTTATAATTGAAGACAGGGACTTACCTGAACAAAAAACCCCCCTGGAATACCAGAGGGATTAATATATGGATGGGTTAGTAAGTACAGGGAAATAAATTTCCCTACACAATATTAGAAAGAATTTTCAGTAACCAAAAAATTTTTTCAATTTATTTTATTAACATTTTAAACCTTGCTGTGGATAAACGCAGCCTTAAAATGGAAGGATGAATCATGTTTTTATAAATCGATTTTGGATTATCATTAATAAATTTTTTTGTTACTCTTTTTTTACATCTTATGTAACATAGGCCAGACAAGGGTTACAACAGTTGTGTTTTTTTGATAAAAGAAACCGGTAATAAAAATTCAAATCGGCTTTTTAAAATTCTTTTGTAAATGAAGCATATAAATATTGAAGATTTAAGCTTTAAAAACAGGTAATAAAACTTATTTGTCAATACTGAGAAAAGAGTGAATTTGACACTTTTTTGTATCGTATTTCCAATTAACAGGTGTTTACCTTTGCAACGTTTGTGTAATGTATTGTTGTTTTTAAATTATTAAATATGCGATTTGAAACTCCTGTTCCTGTTACTACTATTGCTCAGCTTATCGGTGCTGAAGTAAAAGGAAACGTAAATGGTGAAGCAACCGGTATCAATGAAATTCATAAAGTAGAGCAAGGTGATCTGGTATTTGTAGACCATCCAAAATATTATGATAAGTGTATTAACTCTGCTGCAACGTATATCATCATTAATAAAGAAACTGAATTTCCGGAAGGGAAAGCATTGCTAATTGTAGCAGATCCTTTTGAAGCATATTTGAAGATCGTAAATTTTTACAGGCCATTCACTCCTTCAATGAAAATGATAAGTGATTCTTCAACTGTTGGTGTCGGTAGTGTTATAATGCCAGGTGCTTATATCGGTAATCATGTTTCAATCGGAACAAACTGTATCATTCATCCTAATGTAACTATTCTTGATCATTGTATTATAGGGAATAATGTTATTATACAGGCAGGAACAGTTATTGGTAGCGATGCATTTTATTATAATAAGAAAACTAATCGTCCTGTGCATTATAAAAAAATGGATAGTTGTGGAAGAGTGATAATTGAAGAGGGAGTTGAGATTGGTGCTAATTGTTCTATAGACAGAGGGGTAAGTCATGATACTATCATAGGAGCCGGAACTAAAATGGATAATCTGATCCATATCGGACATGATACGGTTGTTGGAAAGAATTGTTTATTTGCCGGACAGGTTGGAATAGCAGGAGCTACAACGATTGAAGACAATGTAATTCTGTGGGGGCAGGTTGGTGTAAGTAAAACATTAACGATTGGTAAGGATGCAATTATCTATGCGCAAAGTGGAGTAAAAGATTCTATAGCCGGCGGCAAAGTTTATTTTGGATCTCCTGTTGAAGATGCCAGGGAAAAAATGAAAGAGTTTGTCTGGATAAAAAGAATACCTCAGCTATGGGAAAAAGTTATGGGAAAATAAATTGAACTATTGTTGATCCGGCCAATAATCATATGGTAGCTGGTCGCCAACATTCTTCCAGCTCCAATAACCCTGGTTTATCCAGTCTTTCTGATCATAGTAATAACCATTTTCAGTAACAGCGATCGTTCCCAATACATCAATATATGAAATAGGGTATGATACATTCTTAGGCAGATTCATTTTCTTCAGGTATTCCGGTTCTGGTTTTTTATTGGTGTAAGCGATACTTAATTTTCTTGGGTACCAGAATTCAATTTGCATCGTACTGTCTAATGCGCCGTAATAAATAGAATCGTAAGGATTGGTTACCCTACTGAATTTTTTATCATCCTCCTCATCCAGCATATCAATCACCCAGCCATCTTCATATACTGAACTATCATAATAGCTACGCATAAAATGCAGCTTTGAGCCTTCATAAGCATTTGCCCGGGCAGCATTCCATACCTTTCTGATACTGTCTTCTCCTTCCATCTCTGTATAAAGACAGTAACCACGATAAATATAATTATCAGTTTTATAGTGATAAACAAATGAATCAAGTTGATAGCGAAGGTTATATCCCAAAGCATTATTGGCTACCAACAACGGTTCGGTTGAAAGTACTTTTAGCCGGTTACTTCTTTTATAAAAATAGAATTTCAATACTTCCGGATTCAGTACAGTACAATTTTTTGCATTAGGAGTAGAGCCAATAAAATTATTGAAGAAGAACCCGCCGTATTTTTCCCATCCATCAGTAACTTCATAAGTATTTCTCAAAATTACCTCACCAAGGCTTTTATCTTCTTTTATCAATAATACTTCAAGTGTTCCTTTTTCAGTTACACGGATCGTTTGTGTACCATAACCAGTATAACTGAAAATAAGATCATAACCTCCGGATTTTAGCGGTAGAGAGAATTCTCCCTGTTTATCTGTTACAGTTCCGGAAGTGGTATTCTGGCAAAAAACTGAAGCATTATACAAGGGTTCTCTTGTTGCAGAATCTAAAACAGTTCCATTTATTACGAATTGAGCTGTTGAGATTAAAGAAAAACCTGTTGCCAGAAATAAAAACAGAATACGAAGTTTTTGCATAGAAAATTATTACACGTTAAAGATATTAAATGAAGATTAGCTTCAGTTGTTTGATAGTAAAATTTAAGACAACTATAGTATAAAGACAGTTGCACTTAATGAAAATCTCCGATAACTACTATTATTGCTGTTGTGAAATATATCTACTGCATGCGTTTTTGATGGTGGATTCAAGCGGAGTAAATGAAAAGCCAGGTAAAGCATTAAGTATTTTCTGATTTTCAAATCTTGTCTGGCTTTGTGCAATTTTTACACTGTCTCTTGTTAACAGAGGTGTTTTACCGGTAAAAAAGCTTTTAAGTTTTTCTAATCTCCAGGCAAATCCGAGAATAAAAGGGGTTGCTTTTTTTGAAGGCTTTTTTTTGTTGAAAGAATCTGCTATTGTTTCCTGTAAATTTTTAAAGCTCCATGAATCAGCATTGATGATGTATCGTTGTTCTGTTATATTACTTTCCATCAATAATATTGTTGCTTTAGCGACATCCTCCACATCTACAAATCCATTTATACCCTGCATATACCAATCAAATCCGTTATAAATATTCTTGAAGATTGCACAACTGCTGCTGTTCCAGTCACCATAACCAAGAATAGTGCTTGGGTTTAATATTACACCTTCCAGGCCTTCATTGAGGCCACGCCATGCCTGTAGTTCTGCTTTAAATTTACTGATGGCATAATGTGTATTGACTTTGGATTCTTCCCATTTTTTTTCTTCATTTACATGTCCTCCATCTACTGTTCTGCCTAATGCAGCAACTGAACTGATATGGATAAATCTTTTAATATTCTTTTCTAAAGCAACATTCACCACATTAGCAGTTCCTTCTACATTTATTTTATACATTTCAGCCCTATACTTTTTTGATAATGATACTACTGCTGCGGAATGTATAACTGTATCAACTCCATCCATAGCATCTTCAAGTGCAACAACATCCAATACATCACCTTCTAACCATTCAACCTTTTCAAAAATTGCTGAAGATATCCAATGTGGAGTTTTTGATGATCTGCGGATGGCCCGGACTGAATATCCGTTTTCAATCAATTGCTTAATGATATATGAACCAAGAAAACCGGTTCCGCCTGTAACTAGAATCTTTTTTGACAATTTCTTTTAATTATATTTATAAAAACCTTCTCCTGATTTTCTACCTAATTTCCCTTCTTTTACTTTTTGTTCTTGAATAGAAGAAGGTTTAAATCTTTCATTGTTATTCATCTGGGCATAAACAGAACTGCTGACCGCATAATTCACATCGTTACCGATCAGATCCATCAACTTAAATGGGCCCATTTTAAAACCCGAAGCTTCCAGTAGTTTATCAGCAGCCTCAATAGTAACGTAACTTTCCTCTACCAGTCGTAATGTTTCAGTATAAAATGGCCTTGCAACCCTGTTTACAATAAAACCCGGGGCGTCTTTACAAATCACCGGCACTTTACCCATTTGTCGGGCTAATTCCATAATTGTTGAAGTGGTTGTTTCGCTGGTATATTTTGTATTTACTACTTCAACCAATTTCATAATGGTAGCCGGATTAAAAAAATGCATACCGATCACTCTTTCCGGTCTTTGAATTTTTTCTGCAATACTTGTTACAGATAATGAGGAAGTATTGGTAGCGAAAATGCATTCGCTGTGATTCAATTCGGCCAACTGATTAAACAACGCAATCTTAATATCAGCTTTTTCTATGATAGCTTCAATAAAAACATCGGCAAGGCAAGTTTGTATATCATTGGTATAATGAATTCTACGAATTATTTTTTCTTTTTCTGTGGCTGATATTTTTTCTTTTTCAACTAATGATTGGAGATTTTTGTTAGTAGCTGCCTTCGCTATTTCTAAGACTTCCGGATTTAGTTCATATAAAAGAGTTGAGATACCTGCTTGTGCTGCTGCTTGTGCAATGCCATTGCCCATTGTTCCTGCTCCACAAACACAAATGCTATTAATGTTCATTTTTAATGAATTATGCATGTAAAGATATTGGATGTAATTTTTATGTTTGAAACTATTAAAAGAATCTCTTACCTTAAATAAAATATTTTGAGATGGATACCAACCAGCCAACTGATAAACCAAACGAAAACATAACAACAACACCAGCTGTTCAAACTCCTGTAAATGCAGCACCAGGATTATTAACAACAAAAATGCCTTCTACAATCGCATTTGCTGTGGCAATCTTACTGTTTCTGATGCCGTTTGTCGATATAAAATGTAATGGATCAACTTTACAGACTGTTACCGGATTACAACTTGCAACTGGCTTTACAATGAAAGATGCTGATAGTGGTAATAATTTTTTGACTGATTCGAAAGATGATAAAACTGAATCAAAGAAAACAAAGAGTTCGGATAAGGCTGATAAGAAAGATCCTAATATATATGCATTGATTGCATTAGGGCTTGGTATACTGGGATTAGGTCTTTCGTTCACCAATGCAAAAGCTGCATTGACTGGTGCAATGGTAACAGGTGTTGCTGCAGCTGGCGCATTAGTTGGATTAATGATTGATATTAAAAGCAATATGAAGACTGATATACCGTCAACAAATTCAGGTGATACTGGTGGTGATCTAGGTGCCGGATTGGATAATTTTGGAAAATCAATGAGTGATAAACTGAATATTACTGTTGACTTCACTTCATGGTTTTATATTGCATTGATTATTTTTTTGGCAGCTGCTTTCTTTTGTTATAAGCGATTGTCAGAAAATAAATGATTTTATAACATGACAACACATAGAATTGAAATATAAGCTGTCCTTCAGTTTATTATTTTATATATCCTGATTCTTCAGGAAGTAAACAAACCAAATAAAATGAAAGTAATTTCTTTAATATGGGTTTGCTTTATTTTGGCTTCGGATGTTCGTTCACAATCAGATTATTCATGGGAGCAGACCGTTAACTGGGATGGTATAACCCATTGGTCAAAATATATGATCACTCAACCTGCTTTTCAGGGTCCCAATGCATTGCCTGTCCCATCAATTGGTAATGGTAGTATTGATAGTGTTAATTATATTGGCTTAACCGGTAATCTTCATTTTTCTCCCGGAGATAATACACAGAATTTATTTCTGAAAGGAAATTATTGCCTTGTGAAAAAAGTTGCATCGATTGATATTTCCTGGGTACCAATTGAATTTTTTATTTTAAGTGATTCAATAATTTTTAAACGACATGTATATACAGATTATAAAGATCTAAAAACAGCGACAGGCGATGTTCACTTCAGCACCAATATTCAATTATTGAATAAATGGCGAAATAAGATTCAATTAGCATTAAGGTTAGGATTTCGATATCCATCAGGCAGTGGATTTGGTGCTGCAAGAAATGTTGATGGACCGGGTTATTATTTTGATCTTTCTTATGGTAAGCCTTTCAGGAATAAACACTTGAAATTGATCGGGATGTTTGGTTTTTATGTATGGCAGATTTTTTCTATTAATAATTACGGACAAAATGATGCTTTTTTATTTGGAACGGGGCTTGAATGGAATAAAAAAAACATACGATTGCAATCTTCTGTTAGTGGTTACCTCGGTTGGATACATAAAGGAGGTGACAAACCCATAGTGTTCAGAACTAGATTTGAGAATAGATTTAAACGAACCAGTTTATTACTTGGTTTTCAGCAAGGGCTGCATGATTTTAAATACAGCAGTTTTGAGTTTGGGATGATCTACCGGTTCTTTAAATCGCCGAAGTGAACTGTTTCAGAAATCTTACATCATTCTCACTGAACAAACGAATATCATTTATTCCGTATTTCAACATTGCAGGTCTTTCTATTCCCATGCCAAATGCAAAGCCTGTATACTTTGCAGGATCAATGTTGCAATTGGATAGTACATTCGGATGTACCATACCGCATCCTAAAATTTCAACCCAACCTGTTTTTTTACAGATATTACAACCACTGCCCCCACAGATAAAACAACTTACATCCATTTCAGCACTTGGTTCTGTGAATGGAAAATAAGAAGGGCGGAATCTTACTTTAACATCTTTGCCATACATCTCTTTTACAAAGAAATAAAGTGTTTGCTTTAAATCGGCAAAGGAAACATTTTCATCTATATATAATCCTTCAACCTGGTGAAAGAAACAATGGCTTCTGGCACTTACTGTTTCATTTCTGTAAACTCTTCCCGGCATTATCATACGGATTGGCAATTTCCCTTTTTCCATTTCACGGATCTGTACATTACTGGTATGAGTTCTTAATACCCAATCAGGATTTTGTTGTATATAAAATGTGTCCTGCATATCTCTTGCAGGGTGATGTGCTGGTAAATTCAATGCTCCGAAATTATGCCAGTCGTCTTCGATCTCAGGACCCTCAGCTACTGCAAATCCTAAACGTTGAAATATTGAAACGATCCTGTTTCGCATTAATACAACAGGGTGACGGGAGCCAATAGGCAATGCATCGCCGGGTAATGAAAGATCAATTGTTGAGTCTGCAGATGCTTGTCCGTTTACAGTTGAATCTTTTAATTCCGCATATTTAGTTTCTACAAAAACTTTAAACTCGTTTAATAATTGCCCGGCTTCTTTTTTATTTTCTGCAGCCACATTCTTCATTTCACCCATAATGGCTTTTACAATTCCTTTGGTGCCCAGGTATTTTATACGGAAATCTTCTACCTGCTTTTCATCAGTGGCAGAAAAAGCATTGATCTCTTTTTTAAAAGCTTCTATTTGATTGAGCAATTGTTCCATAAGTCGGCAAAGATAAGCTATGCGGTGAAAGGATTAAAAATGCAATAACTATTGATCTTATAAACGGATCTTCAAGCTCAGGTTAATCACTCTGCCGTCAATTGGTGCCCAGAGCTGCTTAAAAGTGGGGTTGATAATAGGCAGGTTATATATATATTCTTTTTTGGTTTGCCTGTAATCGAGCAGGTTTTCTCCATTAAGTACGAATGTTAAACGTCCGGCATCAAAACGTATCATGGCAGCAATGAAAGGATAGGCCGGAGATTGTTTTCCGTTATCCAGATATTGCTTGCCGGTATAGGCTGCTTCAACCCCTGCAACAAGGTCTTTTAAGAATCTGTATGAAATCACACTGGCGAATTTATTCCTTGCACTTAGCTCTAAGTAAGGTTGAAGCGGTTCATATTTTTTACGGGCATCTGTCAGTGTATATCCAAGATATGCTTCGAAGTCTCTATAACCAATCTGTATCCACGTTTCAAACCCTTTGGTTGAGATTGGTTTTGTTTCAGTGTAATATGTTATTTCATTTGGTGTAACCATCGCAACAAGCGGATCATTGATCTGAGTAAAATAAAATGACTGGTTGATAGCAAGGTCTACATCGCCAACTTCTTTTTTAAAATTTACATCCCAGTTTGCACCGATGGATTTTTCTGCTTTTGCATTCTCTTGTAGTTTCAGGTTAGCATATCGCCTTTCATCTATTTCATTACTAAATAATGTTGGTGTTTTATAACCTAATCCACCCCCAAGCCGTGTAGTAAAATACTCATTGATCTTATAAAGCAATGAAAACCGGGGTAGTAAAAATGTGCCAAATTTATTATGGAAATCGGTCCTTAAACCTGTTTCTAAAGTTGTTTTTGTGTTGATCCTCCAGTCATCCTGCATAAATAAACCAACGGTAAAATATTCATAATTACTCAGGGTACTGCTATCAGGCAGTCTTTTTTTAAAAAGTTCACCATTGAAATTAATGCCCGCTACAAAATCATGTTTTTTTCTTCTTACTACTTCAGACGCTTCAGTATAAAATGAGAACTGCCTGGCTCTCATTCCAAAAATATTTGATGTGATATTGCGGTTGAAAGTACTTCCGGATCCCTTCAGAGTAAATTTATCTGTCGTTTTTATTTTTTTATCCCAGATCACATCAATTGTATTTCGGATAGATTGGTTTTCTATAAAAAATTGATGTGTGGAATTCGGGTTTCTCATTAAAACTTTCATATCACCGCCGATACGATCTTCAAATACATTATTCAAACCGATGGATATGGTATTTTTTTCATCCGGATAAATATAAATGGTGGGATGAATAAAAAAGTTTTCGGTAGAAGCAACATCGCTGAATCCATCATTATTTACATCTACTTCCTGCTGGTAGGTAAAGCCGCCAAAAAAAGTGTACCCTAATTTTTTATCTCTTTCAGATAAATAAATATTGATGTTGGTTTCTTTTAAAGTAGATTGAT